>NZ_JBFUKP010000014.1:0-125489 GCF_056400765.1 Ramlibacter sp. P4_H7 | reverse complement strand
GACGCGCACCTCGCGGATCTCGGGGCTGCGGTGCGCCTCCAGCAGGGCGGCGCAATCGGCCGCGTCGGTCTTGTTGCGCAGGCAGTAGCGGCGCACGTGGGTGGCCGGCAGCAGGCGAACCCGGATACCTTGCCGCTGCAGCGACCTGGCCCAGTGGTGCGCCGAGCCGCAGGCTTCCATCACGACTTGTGCGGCCGTGCGGTTGCCAAAGAAGCGCTCGAACTGCGTGCGGGTCAGCCGATGCGAGCCAACGATGCGCCCTTGCGCATCAGCCTCGGCCACCTGGAAAACAGTCTTTGCAAGATCGACGGCGACGGTTGTAGCATCCATGTCGGACTCCTTTCGTTGAAGACCTGATCCCCACGCCAATGAAGACCAGTGCGCCAATCTGGCGCGAAAAACGAGAGGAGTCCATCCCATCAATCGACACGGACGTACTCACGGCGCGCTGTCGCGCGCCTATGGTCCGCCGGTCATTTCTACGTTAAATCTCGCCGAACAGCCGTCCTTGACGCGCCAGTTGTTGTAGCTACAATAACCTATGGGCGTGACCTACGATCCCGAGAAGCGCGAACGCACGCTGGAAGAGCGCGGATTGGACTTCGAGGACGCAGAGATTGTCTTCGCAGGCGTGACGCTCGAGGTCGAGGACACACGCAGAGACTATGGTGAAGTGCGAATCATCTGTTACGGCCTCCTCGCAGGTCGCCTGGTGGTGGTCGGCTACACACCGCGTGGCGCGGACCGTCACGTCTTTAGCATGAGGAAAAGCCAATGCCCGCGAGCAAGCCCGCATCGCGCCACTCCTTGAAGTCTGATCTGGCGCGCGTGGACGCGCACCGAATCAAGAAGAGCGAGTACGAGGAACTCCCCGAACTCACCGAGGAAATGCTGGCGCGCGCCAAGATCAGTAAGGGAGGACGTCCTCCCTCAGAAAACCCACGCAAGCAATTGACGCTGCGGCTTCCCGTCGATGTAATCGAACGCTGGAAAGCAACTGGCCCTGGTTGGCAAACGCGAATGGCCGACCGTCTGAGCAAGGTGCGGTGAGACTTAAGGAGTCGGTCGACACGGACACGAGCCGGCACCTCTAACGGTAGGCGACACAGGGTGAGCACCCTGCGAATTGGACTCATGCCCTTGGAGCCAGACGGCGAGCGGCTCGTCGCGTATCTCGAATGGAGGACACCATGGGACTCTTGACCTTCGGTATCAACGTCACCCTGGACGGCTGCGTCGACCACCAGGAAGGAATCGCCGACGACGAGACACACGCCTTCTTCACCCGCCTCATGGACGAGGGCGGGGCGATGCTGTGGGGCCGCGTCACCTACGAGATGATGGAGAGCTACTGGCCAGCGGTCGCCCGCGGCGACGCGGAGGCACCGCCTGCGATGCGCGAGTGGGCTGTGAAGCTGGAGGCCAAGCCGAAGTACGTGGTGTCCTCGACGCGAAAGGACTTCCCCTGGACCAACAGCCACCACATCGCCGGCAACCTGCGCACGTGCGTACAGAAGCTCAAGGACGCGACCCCGAACGGCGTGCTCCTCGGTAGCGGCAAGCTCGCGACCGAGCTGGACCGGCTGGATCTGATCGACGAGTACAAGTTCCTCGTCCACCCCAGGATCGCCAGCCACGGCCCGACCCTGTACGAGAGTGGGCTGCCCAGCACGCGACGGCTCGAGTTGATCTCGGCGAAGCCGCTCCGCAGCGGCGCGGTCGCCATGCACTACCGGCGCGCGCCCTGACTCGGAGATGGGTCATGTCGCCTGACTCGGCATTCGACGCGGATGGCCTATCGGCCAGCTTTCGCCCGCCTACTGCCCGCCGGTCATTCCTGCGTTAGGCCGCGCGAGTAGCATCTCGAGTCCACTGTCATTCTCAGGAGGGCCAGGACCATGACCACCCAAGGCTTCGTCGCATCACATGCAAGGGATGCGGTGTTTGAACGCGGTCTGCGCTCGTTCTACGAGTACCGTGATCTGGGAATCAAGTCCGCCACGGAGGGTCGAGTCGATGCGCATGTCATTCGTGCTGCGGCAGGCAAGGAATTTTCCAGTCAACCGCATCGTCACAAGACGTCCTTTCAGATGGTCTACATCCTGAAGGGCTGGATCGAATTCGAGTATGAAGGCCAAGGAGTGGTGCGGCTCGAAGCCGGTTCGTGCGTTCACCAACCCCCGAGCATTCGCCATCGGGAGCTCGGACACAGCGACGACGTAGAGATGCTGGAGATCGTGCTGCCGGCGGGCTTTACCACCGAAGAAGTCGAGTCAGTTGAAGGCTGATCAGCGCGCGGCCTGACCCTTCCTTCAAGCGGACAGTCAACGGATGCCGGTCTAGGCACCGCTGACCTGATCGTCGACCCGTCGCTCCAACAACCCACGCGCAGCCCGCCTCACCTCGGGCGAGGAGAAGCGGAAGGCGGCGCGGTCCAGCAGGTAGTGGATGAATCCGGTCGCGAAACCGAGCGCCAGCAGCGCCGGGACGAAGGGCGATGTCCGCAGCCACAGCGCGGCCTCGCCGAACAGGCGATCGGCGACCACGTACTCGTCGCCCACCGCCTCCACTTCCAGCAAGGGCAGCAGCAAGGCGGAGAGCACGGCGAGCACGAGCAGGACGGACCAGGCGCGCCGGTTGACCGGTGCGAGCAGGCGCTGCCAGTGCGCACCGGTTTCCTGCGGTCCCCCGGCCGCCGCCAGCGAAGCGACGCCCACGGCGGCGCTCCAGTGCTGCACGCTCCAGAGGACGAGGAACAGGAAGGGGTGCAGGAAGCCCAGCAGGACGATCGTGGAGACGCTGGCGACATAGGCAACGCGCGGCAGCGACGGGCGCGGCGAACGCAGTTCGACGCCCAGCATCAGCGCGGTGAGGGCCAGGACGAGGACCATGCTGCCATTGCCCACGGCCTGCACGACGGCATCGGACAGCGCGCCCCCGAGCAGCGGGTCGACCCATCGCTCCTGGAATGCGATGGACCCCGCCAGGGCGTTGGCCAGCACGACGAACCCGCCCCCGACGAGCAGCGCGAACCAGCGATCCAGCCGTCGCGCGGTGGCATCCGACGGGCGTTGCGCGCGGCCACGGTAAAGGCTGAGCAGGCCGAAGTGCTGCGCGGCGAAATGGTGGCTCACCATCAGGTAGTCGATGACGGCCAGGCCGACCACGCGCTCCTCGAGCGGGACCGGCAGCACGCTCTCGGGTGCGAGCAGCACCGCAAAGCAGGCCACGGCCACCGCCACGGGGCAGGCCACGAAGCGCAGGCGCTGGGACGTGAGCAGGGGGCGGTAGGCCGGCGTGGTGTAGGCGAGCCAGGCGGACGAGACCCGATGGCCGAACCACAGCGGGACGGCGAGGACGAAGAACAGCCAGTCCACCGGACTGTTGCGAGCGTTGCCGTACGCGCGCTCCAGCAGCAGGAACAGGGGGGCCAGCCACAGCGGATTCAGGATCCAGACGAGGTCCCACGCGGGACCCTGGATCCATCCCGCACGGGCGAGGGCCCGGGACGCAACCGCCGCGCAGGCCGTATCGGCGGGCCCGGAAGGCGCCCGGAGCAGGGCGGATGAAGGATGGTCCATGGGCCGCATTCGCCAGCCTCGTGACATGGCGAATCCTGATTCTTCCTGCTGCTGCAGGCCGGCGCTATGGGACCTTCGGCTCACACGCCCGCATCGGCGCCGACCGAGTCCCTCAGCGCGCCGGGCTGATCTCGCAGGACCTGTTTTGCAGCGAGGAGCGCTAGAGCGCACGCAAGGCGCGCCGCAGTTCCTCGCGGTACACGGCAGATTCGTGCAGGTCGTTGTGGTCCGCGCCGGGCACCACGAGCACGCGCGCACCGGGCAGCACCTGCTGCAGCCGCCGCAGGTGATGGATGCCGATCAGGCTGTCCTTTTCCGCGTGGACCAGCAGCACGGGCCCGACGATGCGTGGCAGGTGGCTTTCGGTCTCCAGGGGATACCGGAGCAGCGCAGCCGGCACCCAGGGGTAGAACTCCGCCGCAAGGGCCCGAAAGCTGGTGTAAGGGGAGACCAGCACCGTGAGGTCCGGCGGCTGGCCCTGGGCGCTGAGCTCCTGGGCCAGGTCCGCAGCCAGCCCCGTGCCCAGCGAACGACCGTACAGCACCACTTTGCGCCCGCGGTATTGCGGCGCCACCTGCGACCACACGGCACGCACGTCGTCGCGAAGTTGCTGGGCACTGGCGATGCGGCCGGTGCTCTTGCCGAAGCCGCGGTAGTCCGGCATCACCAGGTCGTAGCCGGCGTCCCGGTAGAAATCGGCGTTGGAGAACCAGCCTTGCAGGTTGCCCGCGTTGCCGTGCAGGAAGAACACCACGCCCCGGGCGCCGGGACGCTGCAGGTGCAGGACGGACAGGCGGGCTCCGGGGACGTCCACCGTGCGTTCGCGGATGTCCGGCGCGGTGGCCAGCGGGTGGTCGGCCGGCAGCGGCACGGGGTAGAACATCAGGCTTTCCTGGCGCCACCAGAGGAAGGCCAGCACCAGCGCGTAGCAGGCGAGCGCGCCGCACGCGAGCAGCAGCAGGATCAGCCAGGGCGTTCTGGTCACCGGGCGAGCTTAACGCCGCTGGACCGCCGAAAAGTGCATGACTCGTTCGGGCCGGAAGCACACGTCATGTCCGTGAAAGCGAGCCACCCGGCTCCCGCGAGACAATCCGGGCTTTGGGGAGCAGCGTTCGGTGGCGTCCTGGGTCGCTTCATTCCATGCCGAGGCCATGGCCGCCATGCGTCGACCCGTGTTCCGCGAGGGAGTGGCCGAGGCCGTGCCCATGGCGATCGGGATCGCGGCCTGGGGCCTGGTGGCGGGCGTCGCGATGGCCAAGAGCGGCATGGGCGTGCCGCTCGCCATCTTCATGTCCATCGTGGTCTATGCCGGCTCCGCGCAGATCGCGTCCCTGCCGCTGATCGCTGCCGGCGCGCCCATGTGGGTCGTCTGGGCCACGACGCTGTGCGTGTGCCTGCGATTCATGGCGTTCAGCTTCCACTATCGCCCGTACTTCACGCACTTGCCGCGCCGGCAACGCCTCGCGTGCAGTTTCCTGATGGGCGACACCAACTTCGCGCTGTTCTTCCGCCGCTATGCCGAGCCGGCGCAAGACCGCCGGCATGTGGACTACTTCCTGGGCAGCGCCATCGTGACCTTCGGCGTCTGGCAGGTCTCCATCATCACGGGGATCGTCGCGGGCTACGGCATCCCCGCGGCCTGGGGCCTCGGGTTTGCCGGCACCATGGCCCTGCTCGCGCTGACCTGCACGCAGTTGCGCAAGCCGGCCACGTGGATCGCTGCCGTCGTGGCGGCCTGCGCCGCGGTCGCGGCGTACGCGCTGCCCCTGAAGCTGAACATTGTCGTCGCGATCGCGGCTGCCATCGCGTTCGGCGTGCTGGCGCGGCGCGTACCGGGCCTGCGGGAAGGAAGCGAGCCGTGAGCCAGTTCGAGCTTTTCGTCACCACGCTGGGCATGGCCCTGGTCGCCCTGGCGTGCCGCGCGTTCTTCCTGCTGCCGAAGGAGGAACTGCCGATGCCGCAGTGGCTGCGCGAGGGACTGCGCTATGCGCCCATTGCCGCACTGTCCGCCGTCGTCGCCCCGGAGCTGGTGATGACGCAGGGCCACCTGGTCGACACCTGGCGCGACGCGCGCATCTTCGGCGCCCTGGCGGGCCTCGCGTTCTATGCGTGGCGGCCCAGCCTGTTCGGGACGATCGTCTGCGGCACCGGCGTCATGCTGGCCTTGCGATTCGGGATGGGGTGGTAGGCCGGACGCCGGATCGGGTGGTATGTTCGGCCGAGCGAGGTGAAGCCGATTGCTTGAAAAGTTCGCACGGCGCCTGCCGTTCTATTACGGGTGGATCGTGGTCGGCGTCGTCTTCGTGACGATGGCCATCTGCGTGAACGCGCGCACGGCCTTCTCGCTGCTCTTTCCCCCGATCCTCGACGAGTTCGGATGGGAACGCGGCGTCACCGCGGGTGCGTTCTCGTTCGGCTTCGTCGTTTCCGCGGTGCTGAGCCCCTTGCTGGGGCGCCTGATGGACCGGCATGGCCCGCGCTGGGTCATGGAGATCGGCATCGCCGCCACCGCCGCGGGCCTGCTGCTGGCGACCTACGTGGGCAAGCCCTGGCATGTCTATGTCACGCTCGGCATGCTGGTCGGCGCCGGCACGACGTTCACCGGCTACACCGGCCAGGCGCTGTTCCTGCCGAACTGGTTCGTGCGGCGCCGCGGGCTCGCCATCAGCATCGCCTTTGCCGGAGTGGGGTTCGGCTCGATCGTGATGCTGCCCGCCCTGCAGACTTTCGTCGAGCGAAACGGCTGGCGTGCCGGGTGCACGCTGTTGGGCATCGTGGCGCTCGTCGTCCTGGTGCCGCTCAACCTGCTGCTCCGGCGGCGGCCCGAGGAGATCGGGCTCGCGCCGGACGGCGACGCCGACACGCCGGCGGCGGCGCACGCCCGCCGGGTGAACGTCGTGGACGCCGCGTGGGCTGCCGTCGACTGGACGCTCGCACGCGCGCTGCGCACCGGACGGTTCTGGTGGATCGCGGTGGCGTACTTCGCTGCGCTCTTTTCGTGGTACGCGGTGCAGGTGCACCAGACCAAGTACCTCATCGAAACCGGCTTCAGCGCGCGGGAGGCGGCGTGGGCGCTCGGCGCCGTGAGCCTTGCGGGCGTGCCGGGCCAGATCGCGCTGGGCTGGCTGTCCGATCGGATCGGACGCGAAATCGTGTGGGCGATCGGCAATGCGGGGTTTTGCATGGCCTATGTCGCGCTGCTCGCGTTGCCTGCCTATCCGGGGATCCCGCTGCTGTATGCGATGGTGATCGCGCAGGGCGCGATCGGCTACGGCCTCACGTCCGTCGTCGGCGCCATTCCCGCCGAGATCTTCGAGGGCAGGCACTACGGGCCGATTTTCGGGACCCTGATGCTCAGCGCACTCGCAGGTGGCGCCATCGGTCCGTGGTTCATGGGCTTCGTCCATGACCGCACGGGCAGCTACGCGCCGGCGTTCTGGGTGGCCATCGGCTGCTCGCTGCTGTCCACGTTCGCCATCTGGCGTGCCTCCCCCAGCGGGGTGCGAGTGGTTGCGGGCCGGGTGCGGGCAGCGCAGGTGTGACCCACGAAGCTCAAGCCGTTGCCTGAAGAAGCCTCTTGATGTTGTCACCCGCAGGCCCGGCGAACTGCCGGATGGCGGCGAATGCCCGGGCCATCGCCGGGTCCTCGCGGAAGCGTCCGACCTGTCCCAGGGGATTCAGGCGCGTTTCCTTCGCCCAGTTCGCGATCAGCGGATGCGCGGCGCGCACGCGCTCGGACCGGAGCAGCGCAAGGTAGGCGGACAGATAGTCCTGGGGCGCATCCCAGTACTGCAGCGGCAGGCAAAGCCGGTTCTTCTCTTCGGCGGTTTCCACGAGCGACTCGACGACCCCCAGCAACGCGAACTGGAAACTGGCGAAGCCCCAGAAACACGGCTGCAGGGTGACGCGGTCCTGCTCGAAGATGGGCCGCAGCGGCGGGCGGGACAGTCCGTACGCGGCGCAATGGACGTACACGGTGTCGGCAGCAGCTTCGACCTCGCCATCGTCGAGAACGATCCGGTCCGGCTCGATGCGCCGGACGTGTCCGAGACGCACCACGTCTTCGACCTGGCGCAGCAGCATCAGCTCCTTCTCGCTCAGGATCGCGCCGCGCATCATGCTGGGCACGACGCCAGGATCGACGCGCAACAGGAAGCCATCCTGCTCCAGGCGCGCGAACACCTCCGCGACGGAGGGCGCCTGCGCCATGGCCTGCAGCTGCATGGCCACGCCGGCGCAGAAGTCCGGCAGGAACGAGTTCGGCTGGTGGTATCGGCGATTGAGCCACCAGCTTTCACGTGACTTGATCCAGCGGATGCGCCCGGGCTGCACACCTTGCAGCAGCAGCCACACGCACGTATCCAGCGCGGTCTTGCCCGCGCCGATGATCGCGTACCGTCCACCGTGTTCCAGTCGTGTCACGTCGCCCGCGGGAATGCAGCGGATCCCCTCGGCGACCGCAAAGGAGGGCGGGCTGGTCGCGGGAACCTTTCCTTCGAGGTAGCCGGTGTCGACCAGTCTTCGCTTCACCCGCACGTGGTGCGTTTGCCCGGTCAGGCGTGACCTGAAGGTGTGCGTGCCGGAATCGCCTCCGATGTAATCCGCACAGGGGAAGTAGCGGACGCGCCCGCTCGGCAGGAACTGTTGCCGCATCACGCGCGCGTAGTAGGCGCGCAGTTCGTCCGCTCCCGCCAGTTCGTAGAAGCCTTCGTTGATGCCGGACCGGTCGATCTCGTCGTCACCCAGGGCCACGGACGCCACGCCGTAGAACGCGGAGGGCTGGTGCAGGCGAACGAAGGGGTAGGCGTCGAGCCAGTGCCCACCCGGCCCGTGTCGCCGATCGACGATCGTGACGGTCGCGTCCGAATGCGTCAGCAACGAGTCCGTGAACGCCATCCCCGCCGCGCCGGCACCGACGACGAGGTAATCGCTTTCGAGTTGGTCCGGCAAGATGGCTCCTGTAACGGGCCGCCATGATCTCATTTGCGCGCTGAACCTGCATCGCCCGCACTGAGGTGCCGTGGCCGCAAGCCTCGACCTGGGTGCCAGCGGGGGGCAATCGGGCAGCCGCCGTCAGCTTTCCGTCAGAAGCAGCTTCAGCGGTAACGGTGCGTTGTTGAGCTACGTGGCAGCCCCATGGCGGCGACAATCGCGCGTTCAGTAACGCAATGGTTGAGATGCTGCGACGATTCTGGGTCGACGCGTTCCGACATGGCGCGCTCTGGGCCATCGCGTTCCTCGCGCTCGCGCCAGGGCTTGCGCTTTCGTTCGGATTCGATGACGTCGCCCGCGAGGCCGATCGCGTCGCGAGGGCGCCCTACCGGCAGCCCGCTGCCGCGGACGCCACCCTCGCCGCAATGAGCTATGACGCCTACCGCAGGCAACGGTTTCGCCCGGAGTTCTCCACGTGGCGCGGCACCGGCACGCCTTTCGAGCTGCAGTACTTTCCGCGCGGCCGCGGCTTCACGCGCGCCGTCGAGATGTTCGAAGTGGTGGGTGACACGGTGCGGCCCTTGCGCGTGCCCGCGGGCGCGTTCGAGAACGGGGCCAGCGCCGGCGTCGCCGGCTGGCGCCTGAACCGCTGGACCGACGAGCCGCGGCGCAGCGACGAGGTGGCCGCCTTCCTGGGCGCCAGCTATTTCCGGCTGGTCGCGCCCGCGCTGCGCTACGGCGTGTCCGCGCGCGGCCTGGCGGTCGACACCGTCGGCGGGGCCGGCGAGGAGTTTCCCGCCTTCACCACCTTCTGGGTGGTGCGGCCCTTGCTAGGCGACAAGGTGGTCCGTTTCTACGCCTTGCTCGAATCGCCCCGGGTGACCGGCGCGTACGCCTTCGTGGTCAAGCCGGGCGCGTCCGACACCACCGTCGAGGTCCGCGCGCGGCTGACCCTGCGCGGGCCCCTGGCCCGCCTGGGCATCGCGCCATTGACCAGCATGTTCCTGGGCGGCGAGAACCAGCCCCTGGGCGACGACTACCGCCCGGAAGTGCACGATTCCGACGGCCTGCAGGTGGCCAGCGGCGAGGGCGAATGGATCTGGCGTCCGCTGTCCAACCCGCGCGTCGTGTTCGTCACCAGCTTTGCCATGAAGGCGGTGCGCGGCTTCGGCCTGATGCAGCGCGACCGCGCCTTCAGCAGCTACCACGACCTGGAAGCCCGCTACGACCTGCGGCCGAGCGCCTGGGTCGAGCCCATCGGCGAGTGGGGCGCGGGCCGCGTGGAGCTGCTGCAGTTCCATGCGCCCGACGAAACGCACGACAACGTCGGCGCCTGGTGGTTCCCCGAGAAGCTGCCGGCGCCCGGCGAGCCGGTCGAGTTCGCCTGGCGCCTGACGGTGTCCGATCGCCAGCCCCTGCCGCCCGGCGCCTGGGTGGTGCAAAGCCGCCGCGGGCACGGCTGGCGCGAGGGCACGATCCCGGCCGGCCACCAGCAGTACCACCTCGACTTCGCGGGGCCGGCGCTCGAGGGCCTGGCCGAGGACGCCGTGGAGGCGGTGGCCAGCGGCGACGCCAACGTGCGCGGCCTGCGCGCCACCGCGTACCCCAATCCGGCGTTGCCCGGCTGGCGCGTCAGCCTCGACTTCGAACGCATCGACCCCAGTCAGGCGGCAGAGCTTCGCGTGTTCCTGCGCCGCGGCTCGCGCGTCCTTTCCGAAACCTGGTCCCACGCATTGGCACCCCAGTGAATGACACCATGAACAGCGCTCCCCCTTCCGCCCGCGCCCGCACCGCACCGACTTTCCAGCGCGGCGCCATGACCCCGTCACCCTGGTTCGGCTTCTGGCGCGGGCTCCTGTTTGCGATGTGGCCCGGGCGTTCGCCGCGCGCGAGCGTCCAAAGCACGGCGCCGTGGCATGCCGCCGCACGCCGCCGCCGCACGCTGCTGCTGCTGCTGGTGGCGGCGATGGCGGCTGGCGCGGCGGCCCTGCGCATCGAAGCGGCCCCGGATCAGCCCGATGCGCTGTGGTGGGCCGCCACCGCGCTGATGACGCTGCTGTTCGCCTGGGTCGGGGTGGGATGCGCCACGGCCGCCATGGGCGCGTGGGCGGCGTGGCGCGGCGACCCGTTCTCGCCGACGGCCGCCGTGCCGCGCAAGCCGATCGATGCGGCGGCGCGCACCGCGATCGTGATGCCGATCTGCAACGAGGACATCGTATCGGTCTTCGCCGGGCTGCGTGCGACCTGCGAGTCGCTGGCCGCCACCGGCGCGCTGCAGCTGTTCGACGTGTTCGTGCTGTCCGACACCAGCGATCCGGCGCTGCGCGCGGCGGAAGAGCGGGCCTGGCGGCGCCTGTGCGCGATGCTGGGTGAACCCGCCGACGGCACGGGCCGCCTGTTCTACCGCTGGCGCAAGCGACGCGTGAAGCGCAAGTCCGGCAACGTGGCCGACTTCTGCCGGCGCTGGGGCCGCAACTACCGCTACATGGTCGTGCTCGACGCCGACAGCACCATGAGCGGCGACACGCTGGTGCAGCTGGTGCGGCTGATGGAAGCGCATCCGCGCGCCGGCATCCTGCAGACGCTGCCGCAGGTCGCCAATCCGGTGACCTTGCACGCGCGCGCGCAGCGGTTCGCGAGCCGCGTCGCGGGACGGCTGTTCGCCCGGGGCATGGCGTGGTGGCAGCTGGGCGACGCGCACTACTGGGGGCACAACGCGATCCTGCGCGTCGAGCCGTTCATGCGGCACTGCGGCCTGGCGCGACTGCCGGGCCACGGCGGCCTGGCGGGCGAGATCCTGTCGCACGATTTCGTCGAGGCGGCGCTGATGGGACGGATGGGCTACGAGGTGTGGCTGGTGCCGGACCTGGAGGGCAGCTGGGAGCAGTCACCCGCCAACCTGCTGGACGAATTGCAGCGCGACCGGCGCTGGTGCCAGGGCAACCTGCAGAACCTGCGGCTGGTGGCGGAGCCCGGCTGGCGCGGCGCCCACCGGGCGATGTTCGCGGTCGGCGCGCTGTCGTACGGCGTGGCGCCGCTGTGGCTCGCCTTCACGGCGCTCGGCTTGAGCGGCAAGGGCCGCGACACCGGCGACACGGGCCTGTGGCTGCTGACGCTGGCGCTGTTGCTGTTGCCGCGCGTGTTGAGCGTCGCCGTGGTCGTGGCGCGGAGGGAAGCGGCGGCCTTCGGTGGAGTGACGCGGCTTGCCGGCAGCGCGCTGTTCGAGCTGCTGCTGTCGTCGCTGCAGGCGCCGCTGCGCATGCTGGCGCATTGCGTGTACGTGTTCGGCGCGCTCACCGGCCTGAAGCTCGAGTGGAAGTCGCCACCGCGCGGGGCCGAGGCGCCGCAATGGGGCGACGTCACGCGCCGCCTCGGTGCAATGATCCTGCTGCCGGTTGCGGCGGGGCTGGGCCTGCTGCAGCGCACGGCGGCCGTGGCTCTGGCGCCGATGTGGCTGCCGCTGTCGCTCGCCGTGCCGCTGGTGGTCCTGACCGGTCATCCGCGCGTCGGTGGCCTGGCCAGGCGCCTGGGCTTGCTGCGCACGCCGGAAGAGGCGATGCGGCCGAGGCCGCTCGTGCAGGCCGCGCAGGTCCGCGGATTCCTGGACCTGGCGCCGGTGCGCGCGCCCGCGCTGGACGCGGCGTCGTACCGGTCGCAGCGAGGTGGCCTGCGTTGGGCCCACGCCGGCCTGGTCGCCACCACCGTGGCCGTGCTGGCGATGAGCCCGCGCCCGTCGGGCGTCACCCGCGAGCTGCCGCCGGCCTGGAACCAGGGTCATCCGTTCGTGGCGGTGGCGGACACCGACTACACGCTTCCCTACGAGGACCTCGTCGAGAAGCCCGCGTCACGCAAGCGCGCGCTGCACGAGCGGCCCGCGCGCATGATCGACGACGAGGTGCGCCGTCGCGCGATGGAGGCCGTCCGGCGCGCGCTGGCGTCGGAGGAGGATTCGCCGGCGTGACGGCCGCTCGCGCGGGCTGAGTTCAACCCGGGGGCCGTGGATGGCCCATGCGGTTCAGGCCGCAGCGTGCCACAGCGCCGCAAAGAAGTGACACGTGGTGCCTCCGAGCACGAACAGGTGCCACACGAAGTGCGCATAGCGCAGCTTCGAGTCGAGCAGGAACACCACGGCGCCGGCGGTGTACGACAAGCCCCCCGCGACCAGCCACAGGAGGCCGGCCATCGACATCCGCTCCACCAGAGGCGCCGCGGCGAGCAGCGCCACCCATCCCATCGCCACATACAGGCCGGTCGACCACAGCGGATGCCGCAGGCGATCGAACAGCTTCGCGGCGATGCCCAGCGCCGCGGCCGTCCACACAACGCCGAACAGGGTCCAGCCCCACGGTCCCCGCAGCACGCCGAGCAGGAAGGGCATGTAGCTGCCTGCGATGAACAGGTAGATGGACGCGTGGTCCAGGCGGTTGAACCAGCGCTTGGCGGCGCCGGCCGGCAGCGCGTGATAGAGCGTCGACACCAGGTACAGGACGATCCCGGTGCCCGCGAACACGCTCGCGGCCACCACGTTGGCCGCGCCGCCGCGCAGCGCCGCGTGCGACACCAGGATCGGCAACGACGCGACCGCCAGCAGGAAGCCGAAGCCGTGGCTCAGCGCGTTGGCGAATTCCTCGCCGAAAGTTTGATCGCGGATCATGGGTGGGCAGGAAACAGCCCGGAAATCCTATCCCTGATTGCTGACACGAACCGCTGGTTCGGCAGCGGAGGAGATCGACCGATGACCTGCGTCAATGACTGCTTCGGCCGCGGGCTGCCGTCGCCCGCGATCACGCGCTAATTCACCTTGGCTTGCGCCGTCCTCGCCGCCTCGCGGTGAATCCAGGACAGGAAGGCTTCGACCGGTGCGCGCCTGGCGTGTTTGGCCGGATAGACCACGAAGTGCGCCTTGACCCGGATCGCCTTGTCCATGCCGAACACGGGTTTGAGCTTCCGGTCGGCAAGATGAAGGCCGGCGTTGGTCGTGCTTTCCAGCGCCACGCCCAGGCCTTGCGTCGCCGCATCGAGCGACATCTGCGCGCGATCGAAGCGGAAGGTGAAGCGCTCCGGTGCGCGCTGGTCCGAGAACGCCGCGAGCCAGTCGGACCACTGCACCACGCTGATGTTGCTCTGGATCAGGGGCACGTCCATCAGCTGCTCCACCCGCTTGAGCCGGTGCTCGCGGATGAAGGCCGGACTGGCCAGCGGCACGACGCGTTCCTCGAACAGGGGCTCCACCACCAGGTCGCCCCACTGCGGCACGCCGTAGCGGATGTCTAGGTCCGCCTGCCCCAGCGCGAAGTCGCTGTGCGTGTGCGCGGCCGACAGGTTCAGCGAGATGTCGGGGTGCGCGTCTGCGAACCTGCGCAGCCTCGGCATCAGCCACAGGCTCGCCAGGCTGGGCGCCGAATGCACGTACAGGCTGTTGCCCACGCCCTGGCGCAGGTCCTCGGTTGCCGCGGAGATGGCGGACAGCGCGCCGGCCACGCGCTCCAGGTACTGCTCGCCGGCAGCGCTCAGGCGCACGCCGTGCGCACTGCGCTCGAACAGCCTGACGCCCAGCTCTGCTTCCAGTCGCGCCACCTGGTGGCTGACCGCGGACGCGGTGAGATGCAGCTCGGCCGCTGCGAATGCAAAGCTGCGGCGGCGCGCGACGGCTTCGAAGGCCAGGAGGTTGGTGACCGGCGGAAGGGAGGCCATCGGGTTCACCCGTACGTTAGATGACGATCTGTCATCTTAGGCTGAAGAATGATCGCTTGTCATCCGGTGTGCCGGCGCCGACCATTCGCTGCAAGAACACGGAGACAAGCAGTTGCCCACGCCACCCGGCCGAACCGGGCCCGGCAGGCATCGACTGCATCCGCCTCCGCGGTTCGATGCCGAAATCCCCACCCTTACCGAGATTGAATCAATGCTGCTCAAGAACATGGTTGCCGTGATCACCGGCGGCGCCGGCGTCAACGGCCTGGGCTACGCCACCGCCCGCCAGATGGCCGCGCAAGGCGCCCGCGTCGTCATCCTGGACCTGGCCCGCGCCGAACCCGCAACGGCCGCCTCCCGCCTGGGCGAGGGCCATCTCGGCCTGGTCGCCGACGTCACCGACAAGGCCGCCTGCGAAGCCGCCGTCGCCGAGGTGCTGAAGACCTGCGGCCGCATCGACATCCTGGTCAACAACGCCGGCATCACGCAGCCGGTGAAGACGCTGGAGATCACCGGCGCCGACTACGACCGCATCCTCGACGTGAGCCTGCGCGGCACGCTGTACATGTCGCAGGCCGCGATCCCCGCCATGCGCAAGCAGCAGTCGGGCTCCATCGTCTGCATCTCGTCGGTGTCGGCCCAGCGCGGCGGCGGCATCTTCGGCGGCCCGCACTATTCCGCGGCCAAGGCCGGCGTGCTGGGCCTGGCGCGCGCGATGGCGCGCGAGTTCGGCCCCGAAGGCATCCGCGTCAACTGCATCACCCCGGGCCTGATCGAGACCGACATCACCCAGGGCAAGCTGACCCCGGAAAAGAAGGCGGAGATCGCCGAGACGATCCCGCTCGCGCGCCTGGGCCGTGCCGACGACGTGGCCGGCGCCTGCGTGTTCCTGGCCAGCCCGCTTTCCGCCTACTGCACCGGCATCACGCTCGACGTGAACGGCGGCATGTTGATCCATTGAGCCGAAGCATCGGCCGTCCTCGTTCCGACCCCAGGAGACAAGCATGACTGCATCCAAGATCCACCTCACGCGCCGGCAGGTGCTGGCCGGCGCATCCGCGCTGCCGCTGTTCTCGATCGGCACGCGCTTCGCGCACGCCGCCGAGTTCAACTACAAGTTCGCCACCGGCCAGGATCCGTCGCACCCGGTCAACAAGCGCGCGCAGGAGGCCATCGACCGCATCCGCACGGCCACCGGCGGCCGGATGGAGATCAAGCTGTTCCCGGCCAACCAGCTCGGTTCCGACACCGACCTGCTCTCGCAGATCCGCAATGGCGGGGTCGAGTTCTTCAACCAGGCGAACACCGTGCTGTCGACGCTCGTGCCGGCGGCCGGCATCGTCAACACCGGCTTCGCCTTCCACGACTACAACGAAGTCTGGAAGGCCATGGACGGCCCGCTCGGCGTCTACGTGCGGGCGCAGATCGAGAAGGTCGGCCTGCTCACGATGTCCAAGGCCTGGGACAACGGCTTCCGCAACGTGACCACGTCGACCAAGCCGGTCAAGACGCCCGACGACCTGAAGGGCATGAAGCTGCGGGTGCCGGCGGCGCCCATGCTGTCCTCGCTGTTCACCGCGCTGGGCGCGAGCCCCACGCCGATCAACTTCAACGAGGTCTACTCCGCATTGCAGACCAAGCTGGTCGAGGGCCAGGAGAACCCGCTGGCCATCATCAGCAGCGCGCGGCTCTACGAGGTGCAGAAGTACTGCAGCCTGACGAACCACGTCTGGGACGCCTACTGGATCCTCGGCAACCGCAAGGCCATGGAACGCCTGCCCAAGGACATCCAGGAGATCGTGCGCCGAGAACTCGACAAGGCCGCGACCGACGAGCGCGCCGACATCGCCACCCTGAACGTCTCGCTGCGCACCGACCTCGCGACCAAGGGCGTGCAGATGATCGAACCCGACAAGAAGGCGTTCAAGGATGCGCTGGCCAAGGGCACGTTCTACAAGGACCTGCGCAGCAAGTTCGGTGAAGACGCCTGGAAGCTGCTGCAGGACAGCGTCGGGGCGCTGGGGTGAGCACCATGCTGCTGGCAGCTCATCCCCTGGCGCCGGAGGGGTCGCTTCCCGCGCGTGCCGAGGCGTGGCTGGGCCACGCCATCGAGGCCCCCGCCGCTGCGCTGGTGGTCGGCGAAGTCCTCGTGCTGCTGGCCGGCGTGATTTCGCGCTTCGTCTTCAACAGCCCGATCCCCTGGGCCGACGAACTGGCCTCGATCCTGTTCCTCTGGCTGGCCAACCTGGGCGCGGCCGTGGCGCTGCGGCGCGGCACGCACATGCGCACCACGGCGCTGGTCGCGCGATGGAGCCCGCGGGCCCAGGCCTGGGCGGAGGCCCTGGCGATCGCGGCTCCCTGCCTGATGCTGGTGATCCTGATCGGGCCGATGACCGAGTACGCCCGCGACGAGTGGGTGGTGCTGACGCCCGCCCTGTCATGGCCGAACACGTTCCGCGCCGCGGCGGTTCCGGTGGGCAGCGCGTTCATGATCGCCATCGGCCTGCTGCGCCTGGCGCGCCTGGGCCTGGCCGACCTGGTGGCCGTGGCACTCTCCATTGCGGCCCTGGCCGGTGCGCTCTACCTCGGCGCGGGCTGGCTGCAGGGCATCGGCAACTGGAACCTGGTCATCTTCTTCGCGCTGCTGCTCGGCACCGGCGTGCTGCTGGGCGTGCCGATCGCGTTCTGCTTCGGGCTGGCGACCGTTGCCTTCCTGCTGTGCGTGACCACCACGCCGCTGGCCGTGGTGAGCGGCCGCATCGACGAGGGCATGAGTTCGCTGATCCTGCTGGCGGTGCCCCTGTTCATCCTGCTCGGGCACCTGGTCGAAATGACCGGCATGGCCAAGGCGATGGTGGACTTCCTGGCTTCGCTGCTGGGCCACGTGCGCGGCGGCCTCAACTACGTGCTGCTGGGCGCGATGCTGCTGGTGTCGGGCATCTCGGGTGCGAAGACCGCCGACATGGCGGCGGTCGCGCCGGTCCTGCTGCCGGAGATGAAGAAGCGCGGCAACCATGAAGGCGAACTGATCTCCCTGCTCGCCGCTTCGGGCGCCATGGCCGAGACGGTTCCGCCCTCGCTGGTGCTCATCACCATCGGCTCGGTGGCCGGCATCTCCATCAGTGCGCTGTTCACCGGCGGCCTGCTGCCGGGCGTGGTGCTGGCCGTGATGCTGGCGCTGCTGGCCCGTTTCCGCAGTGCGGAAATCGCCGTCGGCCTCAAGCGTGCCTCGATGGGCGTCGTCGCCCGCACGCTGTTCGTCGCCGTGCCGGCGCTGGTCCTGCCGGTGCTGATCCGCACCGCGGTGGTCGAAGGCGTGGCCACCGCGACGGAGGTCTCGACCATCGGCATCGCCTACGCGGTGCTGGCCGGGCTCTTCATCTACCGGCGCTTCGACTGGAAGCGGCTGTACCCGATGCTGGTGGACACGGCGGCGCTGTCCGGCGCCATCCTGTTCATCATCGGCACCGCCACCGGCATGTCGTGGGCGCTCACGCAGTCGGGCTTCTCGCACACCCTGGCCGCGGCGATGACCAGCGTGCCGGGCGGCAAGTACGGCTTCCTGCTGGTGTCGATCGCCGCCTTCATCGTGCTGGGCAGCGTGCTCGAGGGGATTCCCGCGATGGTGCTGTTCGCACCGCTGCTGTTCCCCGTGGCCAAGGCGATCGGCGTGCATGAGGTGCACTACGCGATGGTGATCATCCTCGCCATGGGCATCGGCCTGTTCGCGCCGCCGTTCGGCCTGGGCTATTACGCCGCCTGCACGATCGGCCGGGTCCACCCCGACCTCGCCGTGCGCCGCATCTGGCCCTACCTGGGCGCCTTGCTCCTGGGCCTGCTGATCGTTGCCTTCGTGCCGTGGTTCTCCATCGGCTTGCTCTAGGCCTCGCCTTCCTTTCGAACTTCACAGGACTTCCATGTCTGAATTGCTCCCCCGCCTGCGCGAGAGCGCGTACCGCATCCGCCGCTTCGCCCTGCGCATGGGCGAAGTCCAGGGCCAGGGCTACATCGGCCAGGCCCTCGGCTGGGCCGACGTGCTGGCCGTGGCGTACTGCCACGCCATGAACCTGCGCCCCGACGAACCTGAGTGGGAAGGACGCGACCGCTTCCTGCTCTCGCACGGGCACTACGCCATCGCCCACTACGCCGCGCTGATCGAGGCCGGCGTCATTCCCGAGAGCGAACTGGAGACCTATGGCAGCGACGACAGCCGCCTGCCGATGTCGGGCATGGCGACGTACACGCCGGGCATGGAGATCTCAGGCGGCTCGCTGGGCCAGGGCCTCGTCATCGGCGTGGGCATGGCCCTCGGCCTGAAGCAGAAGAAGAACCCGGCCTTCGTCTACAACTCGATGTCCGACGGCGAACTGGACGAAGGCTCGACCTGGGAGGCCGCGATGTCCGCCGGCCACCACGGCCTGGACAACCTGATCTGCCTGGTCGACATCAACAACCAGCAGGCCGACGGCCCGTCGGGCAAGGTGCTGGGCTTCGAGCCGCTGGCCGACAAGTGGGCCGCCTTCGGCTGGCACGTGCAGCGCGTGCAGGGCAACGACCTCGCCGCCGTGCTCGCCGCCTTTGACGTCGCCCGCACGTTGAAGGAGCCCAGGCCGCGCGTCATCCTGTTCGACACGCTGATGGGCAAGGGCGTGCCCTTCCTGGAGCAGCGCGAGAAGAACCACTTCATCCGGGTCGATCCGCCCGAGTGGCAGCAGTCGCTCGAGATCCTCGACCAGTCCCAGCCATCCGTGCAGTCCGAAGGAGCCCCGGCATGAGCCGCCGGTCCGCTCCCAAGGCGAATAGCACCCTAGCGCATCGCGCGAAGGATTCCGAATGACCGCCGTCACCGCAGAAAAGAAGCCCCGCCTCACCACCTCGGCCATGATCGCCTCGATCGCAACGGAGGGGCAGCGGGTCAAGGCCGCGCCGTTCGGCAAGGCGCTCGTCGAGTACGCGGCGACCCATCCCGAAGTCGTCGGCCTCACGGCGGATCTCGCCAAGTACACCGACCTGCACCTGTTCGCGCAGGCGTACCCCGAGCGCTTCTACCAGATGGGGATGGCCGAGCAGTTGCTGATGGGCGCGGCCGGCGGCATGGCCAAGGAGGGCCTGGTGCCCTTCGCGACGACCTACGCCGTGTTCGGCACCCGCCGTGCGTACGACTTCATCCACCAGGTGATCGCCGAGGAAAACCTCAACGTCAAGATCTGCTGCGCGCTGCCCGGCCTGACGACCGGCTACGGTCCCAGCCACCAGGCCACCGAGGACCTGGCGATGATGCGCGGCATTCCGGGCCTGACCATCGTCGATCCGTGCGACGCGCTCGACCTCGAGCAGGCCGTGCCGCAGATCGCCGCGCACAAGGGTCCGGTCTACATGCGGCTGCTGCGCGGCCAGGTGCCGCTGGTGCTCGATGGCATCGAGGGTTACCGCTTCGAACTGGGCAAGGCCAAGATGCTGCGCGAAGGCGCCGACGTGCTGGTCATCTCCAGCGGCATCATGACGATGCGCGCACTGGAAGTGGCGCAGGACCTGGCGAACGACAAGGTCGGTGTCGCCGTGCTGCACTGCCCGACGATCAAGCCGCTGGACGAGGCCGCCATCGTCGAGGCCGTGCGCTACAAGCACCGGCTGGTGGTGGTGGCCGAGAACCATTCGGTGATCGGTGGGCTGGGCGAGGCGGTGGCGAGCGCGCTGCTGCGCAACCGCGTGCAGCCGGCCGGTTTCCAGCTCGCGGGCCTGCCCGACGCCTTCCTGGACGCCGGCGCGTTGCCGACGCTGCATGACCGCTACGGCATCAGCCGCGAGGCGCTGGGCCAGCGCATCAAGGGCTGGCTGGGCTGATCGTCAATCGCATTCCACACGCGATGTCCGCTCCCTCCAGTTCTTCGCTCGCCAACGCGATCCGCTTCCTCGCCATCGACGCCATCGTGCGGGCGGGCGAAGGCCACCAGGGCGTGCCGCTCGGCATGGCCGAGATCGCGACCGCGCTCTACACGCGGCACCTCAAGTTCGATGCGTCGGACCCGACCTGGCCGGACCGCGACCGCGTGGTGCTGTCCAACGGCCACGGCTCCATGCTGCTGTATGCGCTGCTGCACCTCACGGGCTACGCGCGCATGGGCATCGAGCAGGTCAGCACCTTCCGCGACTTCGGTTCGCGCTGCGAAGGCCATCCGGAGTACGACCCGGCCTCGGGCATCGAGGTGACCACCGGCCCGCTGGGGCAAGGGATTGCCAACGCCTTCGGCATGGCGGTCGCGGAGGCCTACCTGGGCGCGCGCTTCGGCGCGCAGGTCGTCGACCACTACACCTATGCCTTCGTCGGCGACGGCTGCCTGCAGGAAGGGGTCGGCCAGGAGATGATCTCGCTGGCCGGGCACCTGCGCCTGGGCAAGCTGGTGCTGCTGTGGGACGACAACCGCATCACCGACGACGGTGCGACGAACCTGTCGATCAGTGAGGACGTCGCCTCGCGCTTTCGCGTGGCGGGCTGGCATGTGGTCGAAGTCGACGGCCACGATGTCGAAGCCGTCTCGGCTGCCATCGCCGCCGCCAAGGCCGACCCGAGGCCGTCGCTGATCGCCTGCCGCACAGTCATCGCGCGCGGCATCGCGCGGCTGCAGGGCCAGCGCGGCGGCCACAGCGCGAAGCTGTTTCCGGAAGACGCTGCGACGGCGCGCGAGCAACTCGGGTGGCCGGCGCCGCCCTTCGAGGTGCCACCGGACGTGCTGACCACCTGGCGCGAAGCGGGCCGCCGCAACCGCACCGAACGCGAGGACTGGCGCGCGCGCGTCGCTGGCTTGCCGCAGGGCGAACGCGCCGAGCTCGAACGCGTCCTCGCCGGCGAAATGCCCGAGCGCTGGCGCGAGGTGCTGCTCGATTACAAGCGGCTCGCCATCACGCGCGAACCGCTGGCCAGCGGCATCTTCATCTCCGCGGAGATCAACGACCTGCTGGTCGACTGCATGCCCGAGCGCATGGTCGCCTGTGCGGACCTCGAGGCGCCCATCAACCACAAGCGGCGCCTGGCGGCGTTCACGGCGCAGGACCGCAGCGGCGCCTACGTGCACTGCGGCGTGCGCGAGCACGTGATGGGCGCCATGGCCAACGGCATGGCGGCGCACGGCGGCGTCGTGCCGCTGGCACTGACCTACCTCGCGTTTTCCGAGTACGAGCGTCCCGCCATGCGCATGGCCGCATTGATGGGGCTGCCGGTGAAGTTCGTGTTCAGCCACGACTCCATCGGCATCGGACGCAACGGCCCGACGCACCAGCCGGTGGAGATCCTGGCGTCGCTGCGCGCGCTGCCCAACATGCTGGTGCTGCGTCCGGCCGACGCGGTCGAGGCGGCGGAGTGCTGGGAGGTCGCCTTCGAGCGACGCAACGGTCCGTCGACGCTCGTGTTCGCGCGGCAGTCGCTGCCGCATGTGCGTCGCCTGCACACCAGTGCCAACCTGTCGAAACGCGGCGCCTATGTGCTGGCGGAGGCCGACGGCGGCGTGCGCGCAGTGACGCTGCTGGCCACCGGCTCGGAAGTGGCACTCGCACTGGCAGCGCGCGAGACCCTGCAGGCCGCGGGCACGCCGACGGCGGTGGTGTCGATGCCCTGCTGGGAACTGTTCGAACGCCAGGACGAGGCGTACCGGGCGAGCGTGCTCGGCGTGGGGACGGTTCGCGTGGGCTGCGAAGCGGCGCTGCGCTTCGGCTGGGATCGCTGGCTGGGGGATGCCGGTGGCTTCGTCGGCATGACGGGCT
Organism: Ramlibacter sp. P4_H7; assembly: GCF_056400765.1. Lineage (NCBI taxonomy): Bacteria > Pseudomonadati > Pseudomonadota > Betaproteobacteria > Burkholderiales > Comamonadaceae > Ramlibacter > Ramlibacter sp. P4_H7. The sequence goes on along the minus strand of NZ_JBFUKP010000014.1, from coordinate 103,524 downwards.
TCGGCGCTTCCGGGGCGGCTGCGGAGCTCTACCAGCACTTCGGCATTACGGCCGATGCGATCGTCGCGGAGGCTCGTCGCCTGCTCCGAGAGAGCGATTAAGAACTACAAGTGAACTGCAGGTGCGGTTCCGCGTCACGGTCTGTGCTCTACGGCAGAGCACGCACCCTTGGCTCTCTCGCGCCTGTCCTACGGACGGCGCCCGATCCGTCGAACCTGGGGACAGAATGCCGCATGGAACGAGCCGCCCCGGAGAAGTCTCCTGCGTCGAACGAACCGTCCTTCCAGCCGGGAGAACGGTCCGGCAACGGAACCACTGAGCTGTTCAAGCTGATCGACGAGGACGAGCAGCGCCGTGGCGCAGCCGAAGACGCCCCCGTGCAGCCTGCGGCCACGGCACCGGTCGGTGATGCATCGGCGCTGGCGTCGACCGGCGCCAACCAGGCTCTGGAAGACTGGCTGCGGACGCATCGCGAATTGCTGGCGCTGGAAACGGCGTTCACGGACCTGGCGATCCAGGCGGCGATGGGGGAGGTCCCCCCGGACAAACTGGCGCAGGAGCGAACCGTCCTGGAAGCGACGCGGGAGCTGTGCAGCCTGGCTTACCGGCGCGCCTTCCCGCAGAACCAGGGCAACTGAACACGTCGGTCACTGCGCGGCGTGCATGCAGTGGGTGTTTGGCAGAATCGGCGCGATGACGCTCGCTGCCCGCATCCGCCGGTCTGCTTCCGGTCTTGCCCTGGGCGTCGCGTCCTTGTGCGCCGGCGCGCTCGCACCCGCTGCGGGCCATGCCCAGACCTCCACGGCTTCGGCCGCACCCGTGCGGGGCGGGGCCCTCTTCGACGAGTGCTGGGAGTGCACGTCGATTCCAGCGGTCCTCGATCGTCGTAGCGGAGGGGCTCCGTGACCGGAGCCCATTCCCGTGACCCAACCATGAGGGCCCCATGACCAAGACGATCTTCATCAGCCTGCCCGTCAGCGACCTCGCGGCGTCCACGGCGTTCTACCAAGCCCTGGGCTTCGAGCGCAACGCGCGATTCGGCGACGACAGCGGCACCACGGCCTGCATGGCCTGGAGCGAATCGATCCAGGTGATGCTGCTCACGCACGCGAAGTGGCGGACGTTCACCCAGCGGCCGTTCCCGCCGTCGGGGTCGAGCGGGCTGATGCTCTCGCTGGCGATGGACAGCCGCGAGGCCGTCGATGCAATGAACCGCGCCGCCGCGGCCCACGGCGGGCAGGCCGACGCGAACCCGCCCGAGGACTTCGGCTTCATGTACTCGCGGGACCTCGCGGATCCGGACGGCCATCTGTGGGCCGCGTTCTGGATGGATCCGGCGGCGACACCATCCGCTGGCCACATCGACGGACCATGACGCGCAACAGCGAGCTCTTGAAGACCATCGCCCTGATCGCCTTCCTGGCGGGCGGCCTGTTCCTCGTGCGCGCGGGGGTGCTGCCCCTGTGGGCCTGGGTCCTGCTTACCCTGGCCGTCATCTTCATGCGCGTGATCGGCCGCATGGACCAGTACGCGGAGGAGCTTTCCGTGACCGAACAGGGTGTCGTGCGCACGCATGGCTCGCGCATGCGCAGGCAGATGAAGGAGTCCGTGCTCTGGGACGAGCTCACCCGGGTGGAGGCGATCTCGCAGGAGGCGGGGCCCGAAAAGAAGGACGTGCTGCTCCTGCTGCACGGGGCGGGCCACAACGGCGTTGCCGTGCGGGCCGCACTCGCCCGGCAGCACGACCTGGCGGGCCAGCTGCGCCGGCGCCTGCCTGGCTTCCAGGACGACCAGCTCGCGCAGGCGCTTGCGGCCAGCGAGCGGCAGACGTTCGTTCTATGGAAACGAGGTTGAACCGTACCGGCTGCTTGCCGACGCGCCTTGCGAACCGTGAGCCGAAGGACCCTGAGCGCGTCAGCGACGCACCAGCACGCCAGCCACCACCGCTCCATTGAGCAGGATCCAGCCGATGCAGGCGACGTAGATCGCCTTGTCGCGCCGAGCCAGCCCGTGGATGAGCCACAGGCAGGCGCCGAGCAGGTACGTTCCCCAGGACAGCAGGGACACGCCGGAGACCTGTCCCTCGACCCAGACCGTCCAGATTTGCGGCAGCGTCATCACCATGGACGCAACCGACACGAAGGGCAGGATCTTCGCGACCGGACTGTCGGATTCGCCTGCTGCCTGCGGGGCGCCAGGTCCGTGAGCCATATGCCGCTCCTCGTTGCCAGAGATGTCGACATCATGCCCTCGGGCCCGTGGCGCGATCACTTCAACGCGCCCACGTCGATCTGGAAGATGAACGGAAACTTCGTTTCCCACGCGAGGTACTTCATCGTGCCGGACTCCGACAAGCCCCAGAGCTGCCCCGCGTCGTCGACGGTCAGGTCTTCGAGGCCGGCCACCATCGGGTATTCGGCCTGGACGTTGCCCTTGCGGTCCAGGAGGTACAGCTTGCCCCACTGGCCGTTGCTTGCGGACACCCAGAGCTTGCCGGACTTGTCGAACGCCGCGCCCTGGGCCTCCAGCGGCACCGGGATGGACTCCACCGCGCGGTCCTCCCTGACCGTCTGCCCGTCGAACCGGTCGAACAACGAAGGATCGAGCCGCCACATCACGGCCTTCGTCGCATCTTTCGTCCAGGTGCCGATCCAGGCGTGGGTGCCGTCGAACGTGGCGTAGGAGCCGCGCAGCCCGCCTGCGATCTTCACGGTCTGCTGCGCGCCGGCCGACGTCCCCGAAGCCAGCGCCTTGTCGATGTCCACCAGGAACAGCTGGTAGGTGTCCGCCAGCAGCAATTTCCCCGTGCCAACGTACGCCAGGCCCCCCGAGTGGGTGCACGTGCCTGCGGGGATGTCGAAGTGGCCAGCCGCGTTGCCCGTGGCCTTTTCGATCCGGAACACGCGGCAGGGCCCGGTGTTCGACTTGAGGTCCGGAGTCGGCTTGTAGCTGCTGACGAACAGGTAGTTGCCCGCGTTGGTCAAGCCCTGCGGCACGAAGGTTTCGTCGAGCGCAGGAGTCCAGATGCGCCGGTGCAATGCCGCGCCATTGGGCACGTCCCTGGAGACGGCCTGGAGGTACGACGGTTTCGTTCCCATCACCGCGTCGCCCGGAACGCTTGCGCAACCGACCAGGACGACCGCGAGGAGCGGCGTGCAGAGATTTTTCATGGGCGTTGACTGTAGCGAAATGGCGCCGCCTTTTTGAATGGGCCGACCCCGCTGTGTGTGGGTTCAGCTTGAACCCATGTCCCCACCCTTGCTGGCCAGAGTAGCCAACATGCCAAAGGTCTTTTGCATTGACCATCTGAATGCCTGTTGATCAAAGACATCCTCTCTGGACTTCATCATGTACCCGTGCCGAACACCCGGAAAGACCTGCACTTCCAGTTTGTTCGCGGGCGTCTGCCGGGCGAGGAAGGCGGAACGCACATCAACCGGGGCGAGATGATCTTCGTCGCCCCAGGCGACGCATACGCCCCGGCCCGATTCTTCGAGCTCCCCGATGTAGTCCAGCATCTGCGAGCCATGGCATGCCATTCCTGCATCGAAGCCCAGGCGCTTGGGACCAAGAATCGCGTACGGCCCGCCGTAGCAGAAGCCGAGGACCATCGCCCGGCCATTGAAAGTTGGGATGCGATGGAGATGCGCGAGCACGTCGCACAGGTCCCGCTCCCCGGTGCGGATCATTTGATGCCGGGGCTGCGCCCGGTACGTCGCTCTTGCGTCGCCGTGCGGAAGTGGACCCGGAACCGTGCGCCAGAACAGGTCTGGTGCTGCCGCGATGAATCCCTGGGTCGCGAATTCTTCTGCAATCTCACGGAGATCCTGGTCGACACCGTGGATTGCAGAGGCGAGCACGACGGCGGGAGCGGCTGTGTCGTGCGTCGGCGTGCCCACGTAGCAGTCAAACGCGCCGCCTTCCGAGGAAGGAATTCGCGCCTGCTCCCCGCGCATGGTTTCCCTACTGGTCAGGTTGAATGCCCAGGTCCTTGATGACCTTGGCCCATTTCGGGATTTCGGAGCTGATGACGGCAGCAAACTCTTCGGGAGAATTGCCCGCTGACTCGACCCCGAGTGCACTCAATCTTTCGCGTACCTCGGTCGACTGAAGTGCGGCGACTGTCTCGGCATGGAGGCGATGCACAACGGCCGTCGGGGTCCCGGCGGGGGCGAGGAGTCCATACCAATTCGTCGCCTCGAACCCGGAATAGCCAGACTCGGCAACCGTTGGCATTTGCGGGACCACCGACGAACGACGAAGCGACGTGACCGCAAGTGCGCGCAGCTTTCCTTCCTTGACCAGGGGCAGGACGACGGGCAGCGGACTGAACATCATCGTCACGCGTCCTGCCACCAGGTCCGGAATCGCCGCGACGACGCCCTTGTATGGGATGTGCCGCACTTCCAACCCGGCGGCTGCCATGAACAATCCGGCGGCCATGTGGGTGCCGCTGCCATTGCCGCTGGATGCATAGGTCAGGGTCCCGGGCTGCAACTTCGCCAGCTTCACCAGATCGGCAACGCTCTGTGCCGGGAAAGCACTGTTCACCACGAGCAGGTTGGGCGAGACGGTCACCAGCGAAATTGGCGTGAAGTTCTTCACCGGGTCATAAGGCAGCCTGTAGAGAGCCGGATTCACGGCGATCTGGGTCTGGCTCAGCAGGCCCACCGTGTACCCATCGGGCGCCGCTTTGGCCACGCGGTCCGCCGCGATGTTTCCGGCGGCGCCGGTGATGTTCTCGACAAGCACGGGCTTTTGCAGTTTGCCTGCCAAGGCTTGCGCAAGCATCCGCGCGACGATGTCCGGCTGGCTGCCGGGGGGGAAGCCGACGATGAGGGTGACCTGCCGCTCCGGATACGCGGCGTGCGCCGCGGGCAAGGGCAATGCCAGCAATGCGAAGAGCGCCGCCGTGGCTGCAGTGATCCTGTTCATTTTGCGTTCCTGCGCATGCGCATGTGGGCCTGCTGACGATCCGGTAGCGGCAAGGTACTGGAGCTTGGGTATAAAGGGAAGAACGATTTCTCGATGACGCCAAAGGCAAAACCTATGGGCACGCGCAGCCAGCAGTGGGACGACAGGATCGGCAGGCGACTGAAACTGCGGGACCTCCACATCCTGGCTGCAGTCGTGCGGTGGGGCAGCATGGTCAAGGCTGCCTCGCACCTGGCGATGTCCCAGCCAGCGGTGTCCGAATCGATCGGCAACCTGGAGAGCGCCTTGCGCGTGCGCCTGCTGGATCGCAGCAGTCGGGGAGTCGAGCCAACCCTGTACGCCAGCGCCTTGCTGCGGCACGCGGAAGTCGTGTTCGACGAGCTCGGTCAGGCTGTCCGCGAGCTGGACTACCTGGCGGACAAGACCGTGGGCGAAGTGCGCGTCGCGTGCGGGGACACGATGGCCGCCGGTTTGCTGCCCGAGGCGATCGACCGCTTTACGCACGGCCACCCAGGCGTTGTCGTTCGCGTGGTCCAAGCCAACGCGGAAACGCTGGACTTCCGTGAATTGCGCGAACGCCAGGTCGACTTGGCTCTGGCCAGAACTTTTGTGCCGATGACCGAGGAGGACCTGGACATCGAACTCTTGCTGGCCGATCGGCACCGCGTTGTCGTCGGCGCGCGCAGCCCATGGGCTCGCCGCCGCAAGATCGCATTGGTTGAACTTGTGGACGAGCCGTGGCTTTTCGCAGCCAACCACTTCATTCGCGATCTGATTGCAGAAGCCTTCCGCTCGCAGGGGCTTGCTACACCGCAAGAACGGGTAAGCGCCAATTCGATCCTGCTGCGCAACCAATTGCTGGCCACCGGCAGGTTCTTGACGGTGCTGCCGGAATCGGTGCTTCGCGCGAACGCGGGGCAATGGGGCCTCAAGGCCCTGCCGATTGATCTGGGAGTGCAGTCGCGACCCGCCGCCATTGTCACCCTGAAGAATCGAACGCTGAGCCCCGTAGTGCGCGTGTTCATCGAGCACGTGCGCGCCGTGGCGACTCGATGGACCCGCTCGCAAACCCGTCGCCAGGACAGCGCCAATGCTGGGTGTGACAAAGCGGATTCAAGTTCGACGTCCGCTTAGGGTCGTTTGCTGCCGTTGCATTCGCCGACGCCCCTCTGAAGCGTCTGCTTCCGGCCATCAGTGGCCGCCGGCGAGATCTCCGTTACATCCCGGACATTCTCCGCGACGGCCGGGGCTCGGACGACGACGGGCGTGCCCACCGTTTGCGCACGGCGGCGGCAAGCTCTGGGCAGCGCCGAGCATGCTGTGCCTCATCGGCGCGAGTCCGCATCGCGGGCGAAGGAGGGGCCGATGGGAGAGCCGAAGTTCTTGCTGCTGCGGAGGATCGCCTTCGTTGCCGCGTTGGCGGGTGCCTCGTATTGCGTCCGCGCGCAGGATGCCAAGGAGCAGGCGGTCCAGGCGGCGATTGCGGACGGCGTGTCGACCGCCGCAGTCCTGGCGACGGGCGTCGTCAGCGTGAATCCGCTGAGTCCTGTCCTGTTCATCGGCATGAAGGCGGCGACGCTCCAGTATGTGGAGAGCCTCCCTGAAAAGGAGCGACCTGGCGGGTACGCGTCCGCGACCGCCATGTGGGCCGGTGCCACGGTGAACAACGTCTGCATCACGGCCGCTTTCCTCACCACGGGTGGCGGGCTCTTGCCAGTGTGCATCGCGCTCGGGGTTGCCTGGGGCATGAAAACCTGGAACGACGGTGAGCTGGAGCGGTTCCGGCAGGCTTGTGCGTCGCTGCGCGACTTCGCCCAGCTGCCGAACTTCGAATGCGTCGACCCGGTGGTTCCCCGGGAGCAGACGACCGAAGGGCCGCGTCCGCGGTTCAGCGCAGGAGAACTGACGGCGCCATGAGGCGCAGCGGTCAGCGCGTCATCGACCCGGCCCGTTCTCGCTCCGGGCCATGGACAGGGAGAGGCTGTACCAGCCCGCGACGGTTTCCGGCGCAGCGCCGACTGCGCCAAGCGCGGCGGGCGCGAGCGGCCCATCGGCCAGCATCTTCAGCGCGTCGATCTCGTAGCCGCACACCACGAACACCCAATCCGCGCTGCGGTCCGCATTGCCGCGAATCCGCTGCTCCGTGGTGGGCGCGATGGCCGGCGTGTCGGTGCGCAGCAGGTGCGCGCCGGCCAGCCCGGCACGCAGGGGGAGCTCTTCGATCAGCGAGCGCAGTGCGACTTGCAGGCGCTGCTCCTCGCCATCACGTGGCGACAGCCGCAGCGTCATCGCATGGCGCGCCACGCCCACGCCATGCGAATGCAGCACGCGCGTCTGGCTGCGCACCATGTTTCGGTGATGCGGCATGAGGCGTGTCGACCAGGGCGTCGGCGCATTCAGGCGCGCCACGTACCCGGGCGAGCTGAGCGCCGCGTGGTCCTGCAGCTCGTAGAGGATGAAGAAACCTTCCCCGCCGTCCGCCGCCCGCCAGCGCGAGGCCCGCAGGAAACCGGGCAGCGCCAGCCGCTCCGGAAAATGTTCGTGCGAATGCCAGTGCTCGAACTCGGAGCGCAGGTCCGGCGCCATGTCCCACCACATCGCCAGTGCGGAGTCGCCCAGGAGTGCCATCTTCGTGTTCTTTCCTGATCAGGCCGCGCGCGTCGCGCTGCGGCGAAGCAGCGGCGAACTGTTCGCCGCCGTTGCGAGCTCTCCCGCGGCTTGCACGAGCGGCCGGCCGAGTTCCTGCATGCGCGCGGCCGTCAGGCGCTGCAGCGGCCCCGCGATGGTGATCACGCCGGCCGCCTCCGCGCCGCGCCGCAGCACCGGGGCGGCCATGGCGCTCATGCCGGGTGCGTACATCTCCGTCATCAGGCTGAAGCCGCGCTTGCGGTCTTCCTCCAGCTTCTTCATCAGCGCCTTGAAGGTGGTGGGCGCCTTGGGGCCGTATTCGCGCGGCGCACCGAACCCCTGGCGGGCCACCAGTTCCGTCGCACGCTCCTCGCTCAGCGTCATCAGCCACGCGTGGCCGCCGGCGCTGCACGACAGGCGCACGTCGATGCCCATGTCGGGGTCGTAGCGCAGGCCGGCGCGCGCGCCTTGCGCCTTCGCGACGAAGGTGAGGCGGTCGCCGTCCACCAGCGCCAGGCGCACCAGTTCACCGGACACTTCCGCCAGCCGGTCGATGATAGGTTGCGCGATGTCCACGATGCCCGCCGCGCCGAGGAAGCTCAGGCCGAGCGCGGCCAGGCGCGTGGTGAGCGCGTAGTCGCCCATCTCGCGCAGCTGGCGCACATAGCCGCAGCGCACCAGGTCCGCCAGCAGCCGGTGGCAGGCGCTGCGCGGCACGTTGAGTTCGTCGGCGAGTGCTGCCAGCGGCAGGCCCTCCGGCTGCGCGGCCAGCGTTTCCAGGATGCGCAGCGTGCGATCGACCGTGCCGGTTGGGCCGGCTACCGAGTTCGTCATGTGAAAAGAGATTCCGGACTGGAATGGTGTTCTGGGTGCTTCCCTATCATGCCGCAACTTTCCCATCGACATCACTGGAGACACGCATGAAACCGATCACCCGCCGCGGCCTCGCCGCCGTCGCCATGCTCATTGCCGCCGCCGGCGCCGGCGCGCAGGACATCCAGGAACGCACGATCAAGTTCGGCCACCTGAACAACCCGGACCACCCGACCAGCCTGGGCGTGAGGAAATTCGCCGAGATCGTGGCGGCCAAGACCGGCGGCAAGATCAAGGTGCAGGAGTTCCCCTCGTCGCAGCTGGGCAACGAGCTGCAGCAGCAGGCGGCGCTGCAAGGCGGCGTGCAGGAGATGCTGGTCGCCTCCACCACCTCGCTGAACGGCATCGTGAAGGAGTTCGGCCTGCTGGACTTCCCCTTCCTGTTCGCCAATGCGAAGCAGGCCGACGCGATGGTCGACGGGCCCCTCGGCAAGGCGCTCACCGCCAGGCTGCCGGAGAAGGGCGTGATCGTGCTGGGCTTCTTCGACCTGGGCTTTCGCAACGTCACGAACAGCAAGCGCCCGATCATGAAGGGGTCGGACCTCGAAGGCCTGAAGCTGCGCGTGATTCCCAATCCGGTGTTCCTGGAAACCTTCAAGGTGTTCAACGCGAACCCGCTGCCGATGCCCTTCGCCGAGCTGTACGGCGCGCTCGAAAACAAGGCCGTGGACGGACAGGAGAATCCGTTCGCGGTCATCGCGTCGAGCAAGTTCTACGAGGTGCAGAAGTACGTGAGCGGAACCAACCACGTCTACGCGACCAACCCGATGCAGATCAGCAAGCGCTTCTGGGACCGGTTGTCGCCGGTCGAACAGAAGATCCTGCAGGAGGCTGCCGTCGAAGCCCAGAACTGGCAGCGCGTGGTCAGCCGTGAAGTCTCCGGCAAGGCGCTGAGCGAACTGACCGCCAAGGGCATGCTCTACAACGACGTGCCGCCCGCCGAGCTGGCCCGCATGCGCGCCGCGGTGAAGCCGGTCTACGACAAGTTCTCGGCGGCCTACGACCCCGCCATCGTGACCCTGTTCAAGTCCGAGCTGGAACGCGTGTCCAAGCTGTGATGCGAAGCGGAGACCCCGTGAAAATCCTGGTCCTGCACGGCCCGAACCTCAACCTGTTCGGCCGGCGCGAACCGCACATCTACGGCCACACCACGCTGGCGCAGATCGATGAGCAGCTGGCCTCGCTCGCCGCCGAGCTCAACGTGCAGCTCGAGACGATCCAGTCCAACCACGAGGGCGTGCTGGTGGACTTCCTGCACCGCCACATCGACGAGGCGCAGGGCGCCCTGGTCAACCCGGCCGGGCTCACCCAGCACGGCGTGCCGCTCCACGACGCCATCAAGGCCATGCCCTTCCCCGTGATCGAGGTTCACATGTCCAACATCGCCGCGCGCGAGAGCTGGCGTGTGCATTCGATCATCTCGCCGGCGGTCAAGGGCACCATCCAGGGATTGGGGCCCCTTTCCTACCTCATGGGGCTGCGGGCGCTGGCCGCGTTGGCGCAGGAGGCGCGGTAACCGCGGCTCCCCCTCCCTGCTGGACTCCTGTCAGATGGCGCACCTCGCTAGACTGCGCGGGGAAACACAGCAAGGAGACGACATGAAGGAAATCCTGGCCACTGTCGGCTTGGCCATGGCTTTGATGGGCTGCGCCAGTCCCGGCGGTATCGTCGTCAGGGAAGTTGGCAGTTTCCACGTCGGTGGGCGCACAGTCACGCTCGGCGGATTGCCGGAAAAAGACGTGACTTTCAGCCCGGGGGCGCCCCCCGTCCGGATGAATCCAAATGGTGAATTCGAAGTCGAGCAGATGTACGCGCGGTACACGCTGCTGGCGCAGCCCCGGGCGAAGTATCCCTTGCTGATGTGGCATGGCGGCGGCCTGAGCGGCGTGACGTTCGAAGCGAAACCAGACGGCCAACCGGGGTGGGAGAACTGGTTCCTGCATGCCGGTCACGACGTCTACGTGAGCGACGCGGTGGAGCGCGGCCGCGCATCGTGGGCGCGTTACCCCGAGATCTTCACGAGCGAGCCGGTTTTCCGCGCCAAGAAAGAGGGTTGGGAGCTGTTCCGCATCGGTCCGACTGGCTCCTATGCCGCAGTTGCGGCGCAACGGCAGTCCTGGCCGGACACGCTGTTCCCGGTGGGCGCCTACGACCAGTTCACGAAGCAGTCGGTGCCGCGGTGGTTGACGAACGACGCAGCCACGCAGCGGGCCTACGACGCCTATGTCGACAGGGCCTGTCCCTGCGTGATCCTGGTCCACAGCCAAGGTGGCGCGTTCGCCTTCAATGCCGCTTTGCGCGCGCCGGACAAGATCAAGGCGATCGTGGCGGTGGAGACCTCTGGCACGCCGGATCTCGAGAAGGCCGACTACACACGCCTGCGCAACACGCCGATGCTGTGGGTTTGGGGTGACCACCTGAACGACTATCCATTCTGGGGAACGCTGCGCCAGCGCCAGGAGCAGTTCCGCGGCAGGATCGTCGCAGCCGGCGGCATCGCCGACGTGATCGACCTGCCGCAGGCCGGCATCCGTGGCAATACGCACTTGATGATGATGGATCGCAACTCCGACCAGGTTGCCGCACTGATCCAGCGCTGGCTGGAGCAGAAGGGACTCATGAAGTAGCGGACCGGGACACCGCGCCGGCGAGCACGGAATACCGGCGCGGCGGCACGGCTCCAGCGGTCCCCGAAGCGCTCGTACGCCGCGCCATCGTCGAATCGCATGGGCGCGTCGGCCACGTCACTCCGCCTTCAGGCCGGCTCTGCGAGCCAAGGCCGCGTTGAGCGACACTTCGCGGCTTACGTACGCGGCGAACTCGTCCGGCGACATGGGCACCGGGTCCACGCCGAGCGCGGCCAGCCTCTCGCGGACCTTCGGCGTCTGCAGTGCCTTCTGCGTCTCGCGGCTGATCCGCTCGACGACGTCGCGCGGCGTACCGGCCGGCGCAAAGAGGCCGAACCAGATCGGATACTCGGCGTCGGGGAACCCGGCCTCGGCCGTAGTGGGCACATGGGGCAGTGTTTCCGAGCGCTTGTGCGTGTTCACGGCGAGCGCGACCAGCTTGCCATCCCGCACTTGCGGAAGCACGAGCGCGACCGGACCGAAGAAGAAGTCCACGCGGCCGGCGAGAACCTCGGTCATGGCCTCGGCGCCTCCCTTGAACGGGACGTGGACGGCCTGCACCCCGGCACTCGCCAGGAACCGCTCGGCGCTCAGGTGCGTCGCGGTGCCGATGCCGACAGAGGAGAAGTTCAGCGCGTTCGGATGCGCCCTGGCGGCGGCGACAAGATCCGCCGCGCGCTTCATGCCTTTCGCCGGCGACACCACCAGCACGCTCGGCGAGCTGCCGACCGGCGCGATGGCGGCGAAATCGCGCACCGGGTCATAGGACAGGTTCTTGTAGAGCGCAGGGACGATGGTGTGGGCAGACCCGTTGGCGAGCAGCGTGTAGCCGTCCGGCAGTGCCTTGGCCACGACGGCAGTGCCGATGGTGCCGCCGGCACCCACGCGGTTCTCCACGATGATGGGCTGCCCGAGCTGTTCCGAAATCTGCTCGAGGACGATCCGGTGCACGATGTCGGTCGAACTGCCCGCGCCCACGGGGACGATGGCGCGCAGGGGCTTCGTCGGCCAGCCCTGGGCCGAGACGTTGAATGCGGCCAGCGCGAGAAGCAGCGGGATCACGCGGATCATGGGGACCTCCATCGAGTTGCGGCTGATTCTGGGACGGCAGGTCTGATAGATCCAATAGAGAGTTATTCTGCGTCTTCATGCCGGTTCGGCATGAGGGGCAAGTCATGGACCTGCGTCATGTCCGCACATTCGTCACCGTGGCCGAGGTGGGCACCGTCTCCAGGGCGGCCGAGCGCCTCCACGTCGCCCAGCCGGCGCTGTCCCGGCAGATCGCCCTTCTCGAGGATGAACTCGGCCTGAAGCTGTTCGACCGGGTCGGCCGGCGCCTGCTGCTCACGAGCGCAGGAGAGCAACTCCTCAACGACTGCCGCGGGTTGCTCAATTACGCCCGTGCATTGGGCGAGCAGGCGCAGGTCCTCCAGCGCGGCGATGTCGGCGTGCTGCGCGTGTCCGCCTCGCCCCATCTCATCGAGGGCATCTTTCCCGAGTTCCTGCGCCACTACGCGGCGCGCTACCCCAACGTGCAGGTCAGGCTGGTGGATGGCGCGGCCGGCGTGGAGGCGTTCGCGATGCTGGATCGCGGCGAGGTCCAGCTGGTGCAGACCATTGCCAGTGCAATCACGCCGAACGAAGAGCGATTCGCGAGCCACGACCTCGCACCCATGGAAATGCTGGCGGCCTGCCACCCGAAGCTGAGGCTCGGCAGCGATGGCAAGGTGGAGATCGGCAGCCTCGGGAGTTTCCCGCTGCTCCAGGCGACGCAGGACTTCGCCATGCGCAGGAACTTCGACGCCGCTTGCCGGCTTGCCGGCTTTGCTCCCAACAACGTGCTGGAATGTCGGGCTCCGCACGCGCTGCTCGCGATGGCCGAAGCCGGCCACGGCGTGGCCATCATCCCTTCGGCCTTGCGCATCCACCGATACAAGGTCCGCGTCCTGCGCGTCACCTATCGAGGCAAGGCGCTGGACGAGCCGCTGACAATGCTCTCCGACAAGCGCCGACCTTTGCCGGTCTACGCGAAGGTGTTCTGCGACATGCTCGCGGATCACGTCCGCAAGGGGTTTCCGTTGCCGCGCCGGTAGCCGTCATCTCGATCGATATGGTGATCTCATGCGTCCTTTTCCTCCAGCTCGTCCGCCGATACACTCGCACGCGGAAACACGGGCGCATGGACAAGTCGACGGCCAGCAGCTACCAGGGTGACTTCGTCGCCTGGTCGGGCGTGTGCGGCTTTCTCGGCGCCGGCCGCGGTCCGTCGCCCGCGCCGCACTCGCACTACGCGATCCAGCTGGTGATCGGGGTGCCCGGCGGATTGCGCGTGCAGTTTGGCCGGCACGGCGAATGGCAGTCCTGCGCCGCGGCACTCCTCCCCTCGAAAGCGACGCACAGCATCGACGTCAACGGGTGCGAGATGAGTGCCGTGCTCTTCGTCGAGCCCGAGACACCGCAGGGCAGGGCGCTGGCGGCACGACTGCAGGGCCGGATGGAGCTGCTCGATCCCGACACCGTGGCGCAGGCCGCTCGCCGCCTGGACCAGGCTTGGCGCGTGCAGCGGAGCTATGACGCCGTGCAGGCTGTCTGCATGCAGCTCATCCAGGACCTCTCCGGGACGGTGCATCGCGAACCCACCGATGCCCGCGTGCTCGCCGCGATCGAGTACATCCGGCAACGTGTGGACCAGCCCGTCTCCCTGCCGGAGGTGGCGAGCGCGGCCCGTCTTTCGCCCGAGCGCTTTCGCCATCTGTTCGTCGAGGAAACGGGGATGCCGCTGCGCACCTACCTGTTGTGGCGCCGGCTGCTGCACGTCTGGACGCTCCTCATGGCAGGTGAGACGCTCTCCGCTGCCGCCCACGCAGCGGGCTTCGCCGACTCCGCGCACCTGTCGAGGACGGCGCGGACCATGTTCGGCCTGCCGCCTTCGCTCCTGCGGATGAAGGGCCCGCTGAGCGAACGTGCGCGAGACCCTCACCTGGCTTGAACGACGGGGCCGGTGAGCGTCCGCAGGGACGCAGGCAGGTCGTGGGAAGGCATGGTGTGTTCCGGAAGATCGGGTTCAGAGGGTTGCGACGAGGGCAGCACCGATGTACAGGCCCAGCCCGAACACACCGTGGTTCGCAAGGGCGCGAAAACGGTTCCCCCAGGGCGTCGCCGTTTTCGAAGCAGCGAAGCCGGAGCCCATCGCGGGCTGCATCAGGAACAGCGGCATCGCCACGGTGACGAGCCCGAGGACCAGCGCCGGCAAGATCGCCGGCTGCGTGATCCAGGCCGCGCCCGTGAACGCGACGAGCGCGAAGGCATAGGCGATTCCCACCGCGTAGTGGACCAGCCAGCCGAGCGCGTGTTCGCTGCGAACGGCGGGCGCCTGCGCAATCGATGCATGCGCGAAACGCCCCTGCCGCATGTGCGCCACCCAGCGGCCGACCAGCCGCCAGTCGGTGGTGGGGACGCCGAGCCGTGCCAGGGCGAAGAGCCAGGCGTCCATCACCGCCGTGGCCGCAACGCCGATCAGGATGACCACGCCGATGACCTGGATCGAGTTCATGGCAGCTCCCTGGATGCGGCAGCGTCAGGCGCAGTTGCAAGCCGCGCAGTGGCAGAGCGCGACCGGCGTCGAGCCGGCCTGCATCGCCGCTTCGCCGCCGACGCGTTGCTGCCGGCAACCCAGGCACGCGCAGGGGGCGGAAGCGCCGGTTCCGCAGTGCGGCTGCCGGGGCGCGCCGTCGTTGGCGGACGGGACGAGGGGGGTCGGGAAGGCTGTCATTTCGAGGTTCCAAAGAGGGGTGGAGGAGACTCGAATTCTTCGCGGTTGACGCGTTCCGGGCTTGAATGGAGCGGCTGGACTCGCAGCCGTTTCATTCAAGGCTGGTTGCCGTACCCCGCTGTCTTCGTCCGGATCCGCGCGCCAAAGCAGTTCAGGCACCCGCCCCCTGAAGTGCGCGGCCTGAAGGCAAGCGCAGTCGGGCAATGAGCCAGGCAGCGATGTCTTCCATGACGCGATCCCTGTCCACGTCGCGCAGCAGGTCGTGCACATTGCTGTCGTAGAGCTTGAGCGTCTTGTCTTCGGAGCCCGCCAGCTCGTGGAACAGCCGACTGCCATCGGGACGGGTCGCGCGGTCGGCGGTGCCGTGAAGGATCAGGAGCGGCAGGCGGATCTGCGGAAATGCCTCCTTCAGGCGCTCGTCGGCGCGCACCATCGCGGCGACGGTGTTGGTCGGCTGCGATTCGTTGGCGATCAAGGGGTCCGCGTTCATCTCGGCGACGACTGCTGGATCGCGGGAGAAATCCTCGTTCTTCAGCCGCAGAACGTGCGCATGCGGAGCGATGTGGCTGAGGCCCTTCAACGCTGCCAGCGCGAAGTCCGGTGCCGGCACCTGGAACGCAAAGCTCTCGCACACCAGGCCGGCAAGTTCCGCCTGATGCCCGATGGCATGAAGGCATGCCACGACACCGCCTGCGCTGTGACCCAGCAGAAAAAGCGGCAATGCAGGTTGCCTCGACCTGGCAAGGCGGACGAGCGAATCCACGTCGTCCACGTAGTCCTCGAACTGCTGGACGTAGAACCGCTCGCCGTCCGACTTGCCCCGGCCGCGCAGGTCGAGGGCGTGGGCCGAAAACCCCCGGCTCGCGAACTGCTCGCCGGCCCATGCGTACTGCCCGCTGTGCGAGTTGAAGCCCGGCACGATGACAACGACGCCGCGCGCTGCATCCGTTGGCGTCCAGGAACGAAAGAACAACTTGCCCGCGTCGCCCGCCAGACTCTCTTCGGTCGCGCTCATGGATGTCGTGTTCATCGGCTGTCCTCGGAATGGTGGGCAGCGAATCACTGCGAAGTCGCCTGCGCCAGGAAGCTGCGCACCAGGCGGATCGTGGCCTGCGGGTTCTCTTCCATGATCCAGTGGCCCGAATCCGGAACGATGCCTTCGGTCACGTCGTCGCCGGCGGCACGCATCACCGTGGCCATCATCGGACCGAACGATTTCTGGCCACCGACCGCGAGGATCGGCATCTTCAGGCGCCCGCCTGCGAGGAAAGCGCGGTTGTCGATGGCGTCCTGGTCGAACGCGGCGAACTGCGCGAATCCGGAATGCATCGCACCCGGCAGCGCATACAGCGCGGCATAGTGACGGCGCGCGGCTTCGCTGAAGCGGTCGGGCCTGGCGGAGAATTCGTTCCAGAACCGATCCAGGTAGATGCGCTCGCGGCCGGCGACCAGGCGCTCCATGTCCGGACCGCCGAACCGGAAGTGCCAAAGCAGCGGGTTCTTCAGGATCTCGTCCCACTGCCCGACACCCGGCACTGGCGCATCGATCAGCACCAACCGCCGCACGCGCTGCGGGTACTGGGCCGCAAACTGGAAAGCCACCATGTTGCCGATGTCGTGCGCCACGACGTCGACCTGCCGCACGCCCAATCCGGTGAGCACCGCCTCCACGTCGACGGCCTGGGTCTTCTTGTCGAACCCGCCTGCCGGCTTGGACGAGAGCCCGAGCCCGCGCAGGTCCGGCACGATGACCGTGTGGTCCCGCGCCAGGTCGACCGCCATGGGCGCCCACATGTCCCCCGTCTCCCCATAGCCGTGCAAGAGGACGACGGCCGGACCCGAACCCCCGGACCGCGTGTGGATCGTGACGCCGTTCACCGTGACATCACGCACCGTGAATCCCGGAAAGGCGAAGTCCTGGGCCGAGGATGCTGAAGGCATGGCGAACCAGATGAAGAGGGTGGAGAGGAGATGGATGAAGGCGCGCATGGGGACCCTTTCGGCGATGTCGAGAATTGGAGATCAGGCGCAACCCAGTATCGGTGGACGCATGTGCCGTGACCACTCCCATTCGACGCCAATCAGCTTCAACCGGCGGTTTAAGATCCGCCATGGCACAACTGCAGCACCTGATCTCCTTCGTCCATACGGCGGAGCACGGCAGCTTCTCGGCTGCCGCACGGGTCCTTGGCTTGACGCCGGCGGGCGTCAGCAAGAACGTCGCGCGCCTCGAGGCCGACCTGAAGGTGCGACTGTTCCACCGCAGCACGCGGCGGCTGTCGCTTACGGAAAAGGGGGAGCGCTTTCTCCGGCAGGTCAACGGTCCACTGGCATCGCTGCAGACAGCCCTCGCCGACGGAAGCGGCATCGATGAAGTGCCGGCCGGCACCTTGAAGGTCAGCATGGGCCATGCGTTCGGCCGCAACTTCCTGGTCCCGCTCCTGGGCGAATTCCTGGCCCGCTATCCCCGCGTCGTGCCCGACTGGCACTTCGACAATCGACAGGTCGACATCGTCGGTGAAGGTTTCGACGCTGCCATCGGCGGCGGCTTCCCGATGGCCGCGGGCGTCATCGCGCGCGAACTGGGACCGGTGCATATCGTGGCGGTCGCGTCGCCGGCCTACATGCACGGGCGCGCGGTTCCGCGCACGCCGGCGGACCTCGCGACTTTGGACGGCATCATGCGACGTTCCACGCCGACCGGCCGCGTGCGGCCCTGGACGCTCATGTCCCGCCGTGGCGTGGAGCAGACTGTTCCGTGCCAGCCCCGGATCATCCTCAGTGACCCCGAAACGGTCGCGCAGGCCGCGCGCCAGGGCCTCGGCGTGGCGCTGGTGCCCATGCCCTTCGCCTTCGCGTCGATCCAGTCCGGCGAGCTCGTTCGCCTGCTTCCAGGTTGGTACGGCAACGCGGGGCCGCTCTCCCTCTACTATCCCAGCAAGAGGATGCTGGCCTCCAAGACCCGCGTCTTCGTGGACTTCGTCCTGGAGCGGTTCAGATCGGTCGGCTTCGATCGGCTCATCGACGGACGGTGAAGCGCGGCGGACCGCCCGAGCTCAGTCCGAGGAGCGCAGCTCGAGCTTCATCACGGGTTCGCCGGGAATATCCACTGCACCGAAGCTCCCCTTGGGGATGTCCGCTCACGGCCAACAGCGGCCCCGCATTCGCGGCATGGACCAGCTGCCGGTGCTGCACGCTATGACTGGCTTTTGATCTGCGTCACTGCCACCGCGCAGCTGATTTCTATATTGAATCAATCCGTCCGGTGCGCCGTCCGACGCAGGGCGGAATGCCGACGGGCCCGTCCCCTCAGCCGCAGGCGCAGCCCCGCCGGCAAGGAGGTCCGCCATGAAGAACATGCGCATCGTCGTCACCCGCTATGGCGGGCCGGACACCATGTCGGTGATCGAAGAGGAGTGTCCTGAACCGAAGCCGGACGAAGTGCGCGTCCGCGTCCTGGCGGCGGGTGTTTCCTTGCCCGACGTGATGATGCGCGAGGGCATTCATCCCGAGAAGCCCGTGCCCCCCTTCACACCCGGGTGGGACCTGGTGGGAACCGTCGACCGCGCGGGCGCACGAGTCCAGGACCTCCGCGAAGGCCAGGTGGTCGCCGCAGTGCCCATCACCGGAGCGTATGCGCAGTACGTTTGCCTGCGCAGGGACGAACTGTTTCCCGTGGCCCCCGGCGTGGACCCGGCCGAGGCGGTGAGCGTGGGCCTCAACTACGTCACGGCTTACCAGATGCTGTACCGTGCCGCGCGCGTGAAGCGCGGCGACCGTGTGCTCGTCCACGGCGCCGCCGGCGGGGTTGGTACCGCACTCCTGCAACTGGGCCGGCTCGCCGGACTCGAGATGTACGGGACGTGTTCGGCTCAGGCCGCCGGCGTCGTCGCGGCGGAAGGAGCCACGCCGGTCGACTATCAGAAGCAGGACTTCGTTCGTGAAATCCACCGCCTCGTCGCGACGGGGGTGGACGTCGTCTTCGACGGCATCGGTGGATCGCACATCTGGCGTTCGCGCCAGGCACTGCGTGCTGGTGGACGGGTGGTTGCCTACGGCCTGACCGGATCGCTCAGTGGGGGTCGCATCACCGGAGAGCGGCCGCATCGGCTTCGCGGACTCGCGATGTACGCCATGTACATTGCAGCCAGTTGGGTCCTGCCCGGACGAAGACGCGTGGTGCCCTACAGCATCCAGTGGTTGAAGCGGCGCAGGCCCGACCTGTTCCGGCAGGACCTCACTGCGCTGCTCGAACTGCTCCGGATGGGAAAGATCAGGCCGATCATCTTCAGGCGGTTTCCGCTCGCGCAGGCAAGACAGGCGCAGGAGCTTCTCGGGCAGGGCGGCGTGACCGGCAAGATTGTCCTGGTCGCCGATGAGATAACGGCGCCCGTCACGCAAACCGAGGTGCCGGCCAAGCTCGAGATGGCTGCGCCGGTCACCCAGACGCCAGCCGCTGCAACGAGATCTGGCTCACCGTGGCTCCTTGGGCGAAGCCGCTCGCTCGAGCGAGCGCGACATCAACGTCTTCCTGTGCCTGCGAGGTGACGGTTCCTCGACGCGCGGGCGCCTGTGTCGTGGTCCAGCCGGCGTTGGACCTAGGTCCAATTGAGCGCATCGCCGCGACGGCCGACCATCGAGCCCGCCATGGGACGGAGTGCTTCCCATCGAGGCGAGGCCTGTTTCTACCGGAGAGCTGACCATGGTCCCAAGATACTTGCTGCCCGTCCTGCTGGCGAGCGCGCTGGCGGCCCCAGCCACGCACGCCCAGCCCGCGGCGGGCGCCGCTGCCACCGCCACTGCACCGAAAGCGAACGCCGTCGACCCCGCCGCCGTGCAGGCCCTGAAGGACATGGGCACGTTCCTGCAGTCGCTCAAGCGCTTCCATGTGGAAACCGAGGTGACCGGTGAGCGAGTTCTCACCGACGGCCAGAAGCTGCAGCACACGGCATCGGCGGCGCTGGATGTGGCACGACCCGACAAGCTGCGCGCCGCCATGCGATCGGCCAGCACGCAGCGCGTCATGATCCATGACGGCAAGACCGTCACGCTGTTCACGCCGGCCCAGAAGTACTACTCCTCGGTGGATCTCACTGCCACCGTCGGCGAGCTGGTCAACGGGCTGGAGGAGCGGTATGCCGTGCAGGTGCCGCTGTCGGACCTGTTCCTGTTCGGCACGCCGGCGGCACCGCTGGACAAGCTCGATTCGGCGATGAATGCCGGGCAGGACATCATCGACGGCGATCTCTGCGACCACTACGCGTTCCGCCAGGGCCAGGTGGACTGGCAGATCTGGATCTCCACGGCAGCCGGCAAGCCCTTGCCGCGCAAGATCGTGATCACCAACCGCGCGGACGAAGCGCGTCCCCAGTCGGTGTCGCTGATCGACTGGAACCTGAAGCCAGCCTTCACGGACGCGGTGTTCAAGTTCACTCCACCCAAGGGCTCGACGAAGGTCGACCTGGTTGCGCGCAAGACCAAGTAAGGGAGCGCCATCATGAAGATCTCCTCTTTTGCCCAGTTCGTTGCGGCCGTGGCCGCGGTTGCGATCCTTGCCACGGCCATTCCCGCACAAGCCGCGGGTGAACGGCGTGGTGGTGGCGGTGGTGCAGCGGCTGGCGCGTCGGCGCAGCCGCGCAGTGGCGGGGGTGCAGCGAATGCGGGCGCCAACCGGCAGAGCGCGCAGGTGAACAACACCAAGGCGGATGCCCGCAGCAACGACGTGCGCAGCACCAGCGTCAACAACGTGAACAACGTCAACAGGAACGTCAACGTCAACGTCAGTGGCAACAACAACGGCTGCTGCAACAACAACGGATGGGACAACGATCACCCCGTGGCCGCGGCTGCCGTCATCGGCGGAACCATCGCCGCGATCGGATCCAGCGTGCGCTCCGTGCCCCCAGGCTGCGTTCCGGTGAACTACGGAGGCATCGTCTACCAGCAGTGCGGCACCACCTGGTATGCGCCGCAGGGCTCGCAGTTCATGGTGGTGGCGCCACCTTATTGACCCTTCGGCCCTTCGGCTCTGCTGGAGGGCGGCCCGGCGAATGCATGACCAGGCGCGAGCGTTCGCTGTACGCAAATGCGGCCGCGCAAGGCGGCCGCAGAAACGCTCACTCCAGGAACCGGCCCTATCTCCAGCGGGTATCCGGGTTGCGCGATTCAAAGTCGCGGATCTGGCGCTCCGCCTCGTCGCGAGCCACGCCATGGCGCTCCTGGATCTTCCCGGCGAGTTGGTCGCGCTTTCCGCTGATGACGTCGAGGTCGTCATCGGTCAGCTTGCCCCACTGCTCCTTGATCTTGCCCTTGAACTGCTTCCAGCTGCCTTCGGTCCGATCGTCGTTCATCTTTGAGCTCCTTGGTCGAGCGCGCCGCACGACGCGGCGCGTTACCTCAAATTTGGACCGGCAGCGCGGCTTCGCAGCCGGATCTAACGCCGGCAGATTGTGGGAAATGTCGGACACGACTGGGGCGCGAGGGATGCCGTGTCCACCCACGGAGGGTATTCGCGGCTACGGTCGGTTTCGAACGCGTTCCGGGCCATGCGTGCTGAGGCCAGCAACCGAACACGGATCCGCGTGATCCGTGTGCGCGTGAGGTGAACTCGATTTAGCCCATGGCACGGTGTTGGTTCGCCCCGCCAGTGCAAATGGCAGAGCGGGCGTGTGCTGCAGCTACTTGTTGGCCTCAAATTCCCATGCGCCTGTCCTGAAGAGGTTGTACGGATCGACCTTCTTCTTGACAGCCCGTAGCCGGTTCATGGTGTCCTGCGGGAATACCCCCAGCATCTCTGCTTCGCTTTCCGGCATGGCGTTGTTCAGGTACGTGGTCACATGGAACCGGCCCAGCTTTGCGACGAACTCGTCGCACCACATCTTGCTCGCCGCCCGTTGGGACTTATCGTCTTCTGGCCAACTGGTGATGCAGGTGCACCAGAGGCGCCCGTTGCGGCCAGCAAAGGAAGTGGACGCGCGGTCCGCTCGGCCTACCGCGCCATTCACCTCCATGAACAGAATGAACGTTGAAAGCTTCGACGCAAACGCCGGCCGTTCGCTCCAGTGCTTCACTGCGACGTCGACGATGCTGTTCACCGCGCCGGCGTCGCTGGGATCCCAGTTGATGAACACGCCCTTGTCCCAGTAGTTGTTGTTGAAGGGAAAGCAGCCGTCCAGCGCTGCCTGCAACGCCGTGTACGGCAGCTGTGTGTCCTGCCGCACCAGGGCCCCGCCTCCAAACGCCGCCAGCTCGTCGCACCTGGTCTTTGCCGCCTCTTCGGTTTCGCCGACGATCAAGGGAACCACACCGCAAACCGGGTCGCCATCAGGAGAGTGCAAGAACACGAACTGAAGCGTTTCCGTGTCCTTGCGGTCGTCCCGCGCGATGTGCTGCATCCAGGAGGGCATCACTTCCTTCGCCTTGGCCACCGGCCACAGGATCGGGGCACTGCGAATGATTCCGCCGTTGGGCATGTCGCGCAGTTGGACGACGAACTCGGTGACGATTCCGAAGCTGCCTCCGTTGCCTCGCATGGCCCAGAACAATTCCGGATCCAGGGTCTGGTCCACGCGGATCACCTTCCCGTCTGCAGTGACCAGCTCGTACCCGACGATGCTGTCGACGACTGCGCCCAACCAACGGCTTAGATGGCCCAGTCCGCCTCCCAGCGCAACACCCGCAAACCCGGTGTGGGAGACCGAACCGGTGACACAAACAAGGTCATGGAGCGCTGTCTCGTGATCTATATCGCCGCCATCGGCACCGGCCTGGATGTATGCCAGCTTCTTCCCGGGATCGACCCTGACAGCAGTCATTCGGCTCAGGTCGATCACCAGTGCGTCGGTGGCCATTCCGTACGGCGAATGGGCGCCCTTGCCGCGCACGGCGACCGGAATCTTGTTCGATCGGCAGAAGTCGACTGCCGTCACGACGTCCCGTACTCCGCTGACCAAGGCGAACGCCAGCGGATTCGCGCGCAAGTTGAGGTCTCGGTTCCAACCTCGCAATCGCGCGGCCGAAAAACCCTCCTCGTCGTCACGTGTGATCAGCGCTCCGCGGAGCGCAGCTTTCAGACTTGCCAGTGGCGCTTCTGTCATGGTGATCTCCTGACTTGATCGACATGGAACCGAATCGAGCCAACGACCGACAGCCTTGCGCACTTCGCAGGTACGACATGCTGATTCACCCTTAGGCGAATCCTTCCGGGAAGGGTCTATCTGACAGGAGTTCAGGCTGCAAGTCAAACACCTGGACCACTATTCGTGACTGCTGCGACTAAATCTGAAGTCGTTCTTCCAGTAAGTGCGCTATGCGTCAGTGCGCGCGGCTGTCAAGTCGCGCCCGCTTGCGATTTCAGTCGGCCTGATCAGGTTCATTATTCGAGCGCACTGATGCGTCGGTCTTCACCGGCGCGCGGCAAGAAGCCCTGCCCACAGTTGCGCCGCTTCCGGCACTTCCGCCTCGCCACGAACGGAGCCAAGCAGGGCGTCGTACGCATCACGCCCTTGGTCTTGATGAAAGACGTACTCGGCGAGATACAGGCCAGTGATTGCCAAAGTCACTTGCATCTGGACAGCTGACGCCTTCTCTTCCGGCAATTCACTGGCGCGATCGCCCAACCAGGCCAAGACATCAAGCGCATCACGTACGCGGTGTGTTTCCAATTTGGTCTCTCAGGGGACGATGCCTGTTAGTGGTTTCGTTCGAGAAGATGCGCGTCGTAGGTGGCATGCTTACTCCGCCAGAACGAAAGATTGCCAGCGGCGGCGACTGTATTCCATGGTCGAAACCAACTGAGACGCTCCTGCTGGCGGCGAAATATCCCAACGGGGCTGCGAGCCCAAGGGGGGACCTGGCCCCCGTAGAGCTTCCTTTTCCTCTCCTGACGGCAACCGTCGGGTCACCCAAATGAATGATGGCGGTAACATCTAGTTTCACCCTACGATCTGTGTCGACTTGTTACCGGAGTTCGACATGGTTGAAGGACAGTCCCCGATTCGTGTGTTCCTTGTGGCTCCGGCGCTGGTGCGCTGGGGGCTGGAGAGACTGCTGTCCACGGCGGCACCGCAAATTGAGCTTTCCGGGGTTTCGCGGTCGCTACGAGACGCGGCCGAAGAGATCGAAAGTCAGTTTCCCGACGTGGTGGTGGTGGACGGCAACGATTGCTCCGCCGAGGACATTCGCGTCGTTTACGACCGCGCCCGGGTCAAGATCCTGGCCTTGTCATCCGGCTGCGGGGTTCAACCGGAAAGCGTGGCCCAGACCTGGGTGGATACGCACCAGTCTCCTGGCAGCTTTGTCCGCGCCATCTTCAATGCCGCAGGCGCCGACCGCTCGCCGCATTCACAACTGCCGCCCAAAGCCGGTTCGGAACAGGCAAACCCAGCCCCGAACGACGCCGCACGCCGGGCGGAGCCACTCACGCGCAAGCAACTCAAGGTCGTCGAGGCAATGGCAGCCAACCCCAGCGCTCCAGGAAAGATCGTGGCGGAAAGGCTGCACATGAGCGAGCACACCTTGAGAAATCACCTCACCGAGATTTACGCCAAGCTGGGGGTGACTGGTAGAACCCATCTGCAGGCCGTGATCACCAGCCAGGCGAGCCGTGTCTCCGCAGGCCAGTCGATGGAGCAGGCGGCGTGGCAAGCGTAGCCGTACACCGTGCTGCGGCGGGCAGCGAGCTTGCACAAGAGATGCGCCGCTTTTGGCTTTCACTCAAACCGACCTCCGGCAGGGCACTTGCTCCAACGTGGCTCAGGCGACCGCAGCGCGATGGGGTCAATGGGCAGGAGCCGGTGCGCCTCCACCTGGTCGCGCTGGCTTGTGAGATCCTGGTGTTGGTGAGGCTCATAGAGCAAGAGCTCCCGGTCACCTGCCGCGAGCCGGAGGCACGAGAAATCAGGATGGGCTGTAGGCATTACCGCAGCGCCGCTGAACAACTGATCTCAGACTGCGTCAGCACTCAAGAGAACTCGCTCGTTGACCTGTGCGGTGCCATCGATGCGGCTTATACCCAGCTTTTTAACGTGCGGCGGGTGCGTGACCGCGTCAAAGGATGCGCCCACGCAAGACGGCGCGCCGGTGTTGACCAAGATTCCTGTGATTGAGGATCAATCGCCCATTCGCACGTTGGGCAACCACCGGATTGAGGGCTACTCCATGCCTGGCGTCAGCGGTCGCACGCATTTGCAGGCGCTGATCTCGACTCAACCCTCCCTGCCTACTGCCGGTCCCTCCAGCAGGCGGCCCGCACGGCAAGCGTAGTGGCTCGCCTCGCAGACGCATTCCACGAAGTTGGACAAGCCGTGCGCGGCACCTTCGGCCTGCCCGGACATTCGAGCCCCCGCAACGCAAGTGATCTCGGAGCGACCTCGCATAGGAATCGCAACGCGAATGACGAAGACGAGGACGCGAGGTTGCACCTGGTGGCACTTGCATGTGAAGTCGTGGTGCTGGCGGCTTTGATCGAGCAAGATCTCGTCTTTGCAGATGGTCGCGCTGACGCGGATGAAATCAGGCACGCATGCGCGCAGCATCGCAGTGCCGCAGACCTTCAACTGCTCTTGCAGCCAGGCCCTCGCGAAGATCACGCACTTGCAGCCCAGTCTGCCAAGATCAATGTGTTCAATACACGGCTGGAGGACTTGCGCCAGCTTCGTGATTGCACCGCTGGATTGAGGCCCAGGAAAGCACTCCCAAGGGGGCGAACGGGTTGGCCACTGAAGAGACTGTGAGATCACCGTGATCACGATCTCGGCACCCATGCTGGCCCGCGAGGGGGCAAGACCTTTTACCGATCCCGCGTGGATCTACGAGGTCAAATACGACGGCTACAGGTGCATGGCGCGCCTCGGCGGCGGCGCCCCGACTGAATTGCGCACGAAAAGCGGCGTCGACTGCACCACGTGGTTTCCTGAGATCACCGAAGTGCTTGGCGCGCTGTCGGGCGGACCGCACATCATCGACGGCGAAGCATGCGTGCTGGATGAATTCGGCCGCTCCGATTTCAAGCGTATGCAAGGCCGCGCGCGCCGTCGTCGTTGGGCGCAAGGCTCGGACCACGTCACTTTCTGCGCGTTCGATTTGCTGTACATGAACGGCCGCAACGTCATGTCATTGCCGCTGGTGCGGCGCAAGGCCATGCTGAGGGATCTGCTCATGCCTCTGGAGGACGTGCTTGTGATCGTGGGCGAGTTCCCAGCGGAAGCGCAGTTGTTTGATCAGGTCGTGCTCGGCGCCAAGTTGGAAGGGTTTGTCGCAAAGCGCATGGAGAGTCCCTATGCACCCGGTGTCATCAGCCCAAATTGGAGAAAGGTCAAGCGCACAGGATGGCAAGAAGGAAGGATCTCGCGCCGGTGATGCGCGGCCGGGGCGCCGTCGGATTTCTAACTTACTTGCAGAAGTCTGCTCTCAGCCAGGAGCAGACATTCGCCACTGGCCGATGCTGGACCGCCAACCTCTCCGGCAGCCAAGTACCACTTGAGGACACACATGATTTGTGAGCACTGCGCCGGCCCCGTGCCGCTCAAGCGCTTGATTTCCACGCGGGACGTGGTCGCCACTTGCGAGTACTGCGGCAAGGTTGGCCCCTACCTGGGCAAGGCAGCGCTCTTCACCTACATCTTCGAGCGACACCGTAAATGCAATGGGCGCGAAACGTCTTCACCAGGTCGTCGAACGACAGCGGCTCTTCGACACCGCCGCGGAATATCGAGAGCAGGCCAGCGGGCTGCTGAAGCTATTGCAATCCGTGCTGCAATCGCCGCTGGTCGACTGCAGCCGCTGCGCTGCGCTTGAGACTTCGCGCTACATGACAAAACAGAAATCAACTTCACGCGTGGCCCTGGTCACCGGCGGCGGCCGCAACATCGGGCGCGCGATCGCACTCGCCCTGGCTTCGGACGGTCTTGCCGTCGCCGTCAACGTGCGCTCCAGCGAAAAGGAAGCGCAATCCGTCGTCGATGAAATCAAGGCGGCAGGCGGACAGGCGATCGTCTGCATGGCCGACATCACCGACCGCAAGGCCGTCGACGCGATGGTGCAGAAGGTGCGCGACAGCTATGGCCGCCTGGACGTGCTTGTCAACAACGCCGCCATCCGGCACGAGGCGAAGTTCGAGGAGACCACCTACGCGGCCTGGCGAAACGCGCTCGACGTCTGCCTCGACGGCGCTTTCCACTGCACGCAGTCGGCCTTGGCGCTGCTGAAGGAAAGCGATGCCGCGAGCGTCATCAACATCGGCGGCCTGACGGGCCACACCGGAGCGGGCCAGCGCGTGCAAGTGGTCACCGCCAAGGCCGGCTTGGTGGGGTTCACGCGCGCCCTCGCGCATGACTTGGCGGAGTACGGCATCACCGTCAACTGCATCTCGCCGGGATCGATAGCCACCCACCGCGGCGGCAGCAGTGTGCAGACGCCGCATCACCACGCGCAACGCAAGATCTTGCTGGGCCGCCGCGGCCAGCCCGAGGAAATCGGTGAAGCCGTGCATTGGCTCAGCGGGCCGGGCGCCCGCTACATCACCGGCCAGGTGATGCATGTCAACGGCGGGGCGTATCTGGGCGGCTAGGCGCCTGCACGGCAGAAAAAGCAGCTGCGCATGAACCGGCGCAGCCCTGTTCAAGCAAGCGGCGCCACTTCTTTCGCGACCGTGCGGGCGCTGTCGATGAAAAGTTCGGCGAGCGGACTGAGCGCGCGGTTCTTCAAGGTGATGACTTCGACCGCCCCACGCGCAAATTGCTGTTTGACGGGCAGCGCCTTGAGCTCCGTGCGCGTGGAACCGCACCTCAATAACGCAGACGGGAAGATGGAAAGATAGTGCCCCGTCGCCATGAGACTGATCCGCACTTCGATGGGATTGGTCACCACCGTTGTTCGGGGGTAATCGAGTCCGTTGGCGCGAAAGGTCTTCATCGCGACCGATCCGAGAACACTTTCCTGCGGCGGCAGCACCCAAGGTTCGTCCATCAGGTCAGCCAGCTCGATCTGGCGCCGTCGTCCCCACCGGCTTTGCGGTCCGGCGGCAACGAAGAACGTGTCCTCGAACAGAAATTCGTAGCGCATGCGCTGGTCTGCAATCGGGTCTAGCCTTCGCGCGATGCACAGATCGACGTTGAGCTCACTCAGTTCACGGTGCAGCGTCGCGGAGGTTGCGGGTACCAAGTGAAACACGATCCGCGGGTAGCGCTGCGAAAGCCGATCGATGACCGCCGGAACGAAGGTGGTCGCCAGAAATGTGCTGCATCCGACACGCAGCTCTCCCACGGTCGGATCGGCGAGGAACTCGATGCGCTTCAATGTCTGCCGCAGGTCGTCGAACATCGCAGCGCCTCCATCGAGCAGGGCACGGCCGTAATTGGTAGGCTCCACGCCCTGCGTACCGCGATCGAGCAGTCGCACGCCAACGGTCCGCTCCAGTTCCCCGATCGACCTTGAGACGGCGGGCTGCGTCATGTCGAGCAGCGTCGCCGCCTTGTTCATGCTGCCGGCCTGCACGACTGCAATAAAGATATTCAGGTCGTTCAGCTTGATTCGACGTCTGATGCGATCACTCGGCTCCATGGTGGACACCTATTGCGAATTTGCTATAGCGTTATCAAACCCTAACACTATGCGCCCGTAGTGGTGCACGCTCAAAATCGGCTATCCGAATGGGCCGCAATTCGCGGCGCCAGACACAGGAGGACGCCATGAAACTTGTCCGCCGGGAATTTCTGCGACTCGCCGGCGCCGCTGCAAGTGCTTGTGCCATCCCACGACTTGCATCGGCGGGCGATTACCCGACGCGGCCGGTCCGGCTGCTGGTCGGCTTTTCGCCGGGTGGTTCGGCGGATTTCATTGCGCGCCAGCTGGGCCAATCGCTGGCGGTGCGGCTCGGTAAGCCCTTCATCATCGAGAACCGGCCCGGCGCGGGCAGCAATATCGCAGCGGAAACGGTGGTGCGCGCGCCCGCAGACGGGCACGAGCTGCTCCTCGTTTTTTCAGCGAACGCGATCAATGCGGCGCTGTATCAGAACCTGAACTTCAATTTCCTCGCTGACATCGCACCCGTTGCGTCCATCGGCCGCGCTCCGAATATTTTGATAGTGCACCCCAATGTGCCAGCCAAGACTGTTCCTGAATTCATCGACTATGTGAAGGCCCATCCCGGCCAAGTCAACTTTGCGACAGGCGGCTCCGGCACACCGGCGCATGTCGCTGGCGAGCTCTTTAACACGCTGGCTGGCATCAACATGGTTCACGTACCCTACCGCGGCGCGGGGCCCGCGATGATCGATTTGCTCGGGGGCCGGGTGCAGGCCATGTTCGCCACGATGCCCCCATCGATGGCGTCCATCCGGGCCGGCAAGCTGCGCGCGCTGGCGGTGACGACCGCGAGCCGCTCGGACGCGTTGCCCAACATCCCGGCCCTGGCCGAATTCGTGCCGCGCTATGAGGCAAGCTCTTGGTACGGTGTGGGTGCGCCCCGGAATACGCCCGCCGAGATCGTGGAGAAGCTCAACAGGGAGATCAACGCCGCACTCGCCGACCCCAAGATGAAGGCGCAGTTTGCCGAGCTCGGCGGCAGCACGTTTGCAACGTCACCTGCCGGCTTCGGCAAATTCATCAGCGAAGAAACGGACAAATGGGCCAAGGTGGTCGAAACGGCGCGCATCAAGCCCAGCTAATCCTCGCGCTCGGACTTGCGCAGGACCTGGAGTACATCGCGATCGCCCAGGCCGAGGGCGCGAAGCTGGTCGCCGGCGGCGAGCCGATCGCGAGGAATGCCGACGGCGCGCCCGGCTTCTACCTGCGCCCCGCCCTGTTCAGCGAGACCACGAAGGACATGCGCATCAAACGCGAGGAGGTCTTCGGTCCGGTTGGTGAGCGTGATCCGCGCGAAGGACTATGACGAGGCACTGGCGCTCCCCAACGAAACCGAGTTCGGCCTCTCCGCTGGCATCGCGACGACCTCACTGAAGTACGCCACGCACTTCAAGCGGCACTCGCAAGCGGGCACGGTGATGGTGAACCTGCCCACCGCAGGCGTGGACTACCACGTGCCCTTCGGCGGCCGCAACGGCCCAAGCTACGGCCCGCGCGAGCAGGGCAAGCACGCGGCGGAGTTCTACACGACGGTGAAGACCGCGTACACGCAGGCCTAACCGAAACTCACCCCCGACAGGTGGCGCGCCCTGACGCTGCGACGGCTGCAATGGGTCGAATGCTGCCGTCGTCTTACCGAAGTTCACTGTGCGCGGCGCGATGCCCAAGGCAGAGTTCGGCCACAAGCGGACTTCCCGCCCTACACCACCTGCCGCTCGCGCCCTTCCCAATACGGCTTGCGCAGATCCTTCTTCAGGATCTTGCCTGTCGGGTTGCGGGGAAGTGCGGTGACCACGTCGATGGTCTTGGGGCACTTGAAGGCGGCAATGCGTTCGCGGCACCACGCCGCCACCTCCTGCGGGTCGAGGGTTGCGCCCGGTCGGGGCACCACCACGGCCTTGGGCACCTCGCCCCAGCGCTCGTCCGGCACGCCGATGACGGCCACGTCCTGGATGGCGGGGTGCTCGGCCAGCACGCGCTCGATTTCGGCGGGGTAGATGTTCTCGCCCCCGCTGATGATCAGGTCCTTGATGCGGTCGGTGATGTAGATGGTGCCGTCGGCGTCCATGTGGCCGCCGTCGCCGGAGCGCAGCCAGCCGTCGGCGGTGATGGCGGCCGCTGTCGCTTCCGGCTTGCCCCAGTACCCGCCCATCTGTTGGTCGCTGCGCACCCAGAGCTCACCCGGCGTGCCGGTCGGCAGGCGCTCACCGGTGCCGGGCTCTCGGATCTCGATCTCGACGCCGGGGATCGGCCTGCCCGCCGAGATCAGCCGGTGCGTGACGGCGGGATTCACGTGATCCTCGGGCGGCAGCAGGCTCACCGCGCCGGACTGCTCCGTCATTCCGTACACCTGGTACATCACGCCGGGAAACATCTTCAACGATGCGCGCAGAACCGGCAGCGGCATGGGCGATGCGCCATAGCAAAGCGCCCGCAGGCTCGAATAGTCGCGCGTGGCGGCGCCGGGCACCTCGTTCATGACCGCCATCAGCGCCGGCACGTAGAACGTGTGCGTGATCTTCTCGGCCTCCAGCATCGCAAGCGCGGCGGCGGGGTCCGGCGTGCGCATCAGGAAGATTCGTGCCCCCACGGTCAGCGCCGCCATCGCCGTGCTCGTGCCGCCGACGTGGAACAGGGGCATCGCCACCTGCACCCGCGCATGCCGGTCGTAGCCCTGGGTCGGGGCAAGATGATGCGAATGCGCGAGCATGCCGCGGTGCGTGAGCATCGCCCCCTTCGGAAAGCCCGTGGTGCCCGACGTGTACAGCTGCAGGAAGCAATGGCCCGGTTCCGCCGGGTGGATCGTGGCATCGGGCTCGTGCGCGGCCAGCCAGGCTTCGTACGCGTCGTCGGGGCCGCCGACCCGGATCACCCGCTCCACTGTCGGCAATGCGGGACGCAGCGCTTCGACGGCGGCCGCGAATTCCGGCCCGACGAACAGGATCCGCGCCTTCGCATCGTTGATCACATAGGCGATCTCGGGGGGCGCCAGCCGGAAGTTGACCACGGCGTTGGCGGTGCCGGCCTGTGCGCAGGCCAGCGTCAGTTCCAGGCAGGAGGGGTGGTTCAGGTCCAGCACCGCGACGCGGTCGTCCGGCCGCAGGCCGGCCGCCCGCTGGGCCGCGGCGTTGCGGCGCACCCGCTGCGCCAGTTGCGCCCAGGTCCGGTCCGTCCCGGCAAAACTCATGGCAATGGCGTCGGGTTGCCGCGCTTCCCAATGGGCGAGGATCTCTGCGACGTGGGTGAACTCGGACATGCGGGCTCCTCAGGCGGGGATGGGGTAAGGCTGGTCGTCAGGGGTTTCCAGCTGCAAGTCGCGGTATTCCTTCTGCCAGCCCGTCGGGAAGCTGGCCGGGTCCCGCGCCGCGAGATAGGGGACGAGGTCGAAGTGGTTGATGTGGTGCGTGACCGGCTCCAGCCCCAGGTCCGCAGTGCCGCGGATGTGCGACATGATGGATCGGCACGACAGCGAGAACGCGAAGGCGGCCGCTCCGATTCCGTCCAGGCCGACGGCCAGGAAGTAGAGCTGCGGCGCGTCGAGGCTGCGGAACGCGCCGCCGCAGCCTTGCCGCAAGTCCCGTGTGCTGCGCACGGCGGCGAGGGCGGGCACATCGAGCCAGGAGAGGTCGGTGGTGTAGCCGGTGCCCCAGAGCACGAGGTCCGGCTGCACCGTCGTCCCGTCGGAGAGCGTCACCGTGCCGCCCTCGATCCGTTCGGGTGGTGCCGCGCTGCGGCGCATCGAGGCGAAGTGCTCGATCATGCGGTTCCGCCCGGGGATCAGCTGCTGCTGCAGGATGTCGAACGGGAACGCCGGCATGACCGCCTGCAGCCCGAACTTTCCATAGCGGCCGCGCAGGTCCGCTTCGATGGTGGCACTTTGCTGCGCATGCGTCATGCCCGCGGCTTGCAGCCGAGAGAAGTCGCGCACGCTGCCGGCGACCGCCTTGGGCTTGCGCGTCGGCGTGAACCAGCGCAGCCCGCGGTGGGCCCACGCAATCTCTCGCGCGCCGTGCTGGAGCGCGAGGTCCAGCAGGTCGAGCGAGGAAGCGCCCGCACCGACGACCAGCACCGACTTTCCGGCGAGGATGCGGGGATCTTCGAGCGCGGACGAATGGAGTTCCGTCAATGTGCTCGCGGCGCGCCGCACCGGCGGAACGAAGGGACGGTTGTGCGCACCCGTGGCGACGACGAGGTGCGTGGCGGCCACGTCGCCATCGCGCGTGGCGAGCGTCCAGCCGCCCGGCCGGGGTGTGGCGCGCACTGGCGTCGACAGCGAGATGTCCGGGGCCAGGTCGAAGCGGTCGACCCACGCCTGGATGTTGGCGAGGATCTGCGGCTGGAAGGTCCCGGCCAGCGGCAGGTCACCCAGCGTCCAGTCCGCCGCGGCGATCTGGATGTCCTGCCAGGACGGCAGCTGCCGCCAAAGGCCACCGACGCCGGGTTGCGCGTCGAACACGTGGGCGCGCAGCCCGGCCCGCCGGGCGTAATGGAGCGCAATCACCCCACCGATGCCGGCGCCGACGATCGCGACATCGAGTTCCCCCCGTGCCTCCGACATGACGCCTCCTCGCAAATGCGGTGCGGCAGTATAGGTGGGGCGCTGCTTCTTCGGCCGAGTTGGGCCGCTTGCGGCCGGGAGCAGCCGAGCGGCAGCATTGCGCCGTTGCTGCCCCGAGGCCGGGCGACACGAAGGTGCAGCGGGATCTCTCGGAGGACACAAAAATTTGCGACCCGGCATCCTGTCGTGCGCAAAATGCACCCGTGACGCTCACTCACTCCGGGAACTGCCATGAATCCGCAGCAGCATGAGAAAGTCAGGTCCGCCAGGGGCTTCATTGCCGCGCTCGACCAGAGCGGGGGCAGCACGCCGAAGGCGCTGAGCCTGTACGGCATCCCACCCGAGACCTATTCGGGCGAGCAGCGGATGTTCGAACTGATGCACGCGATGCGCACCCGGATCATGACGAGCCCTGCATTCAGCGGCGATCGCATCCTGGGAGTGATCCTGTTCGAACAGACGATGGACCGTGAGGTCGAGGGACGAGGAAGCGCCGACTACCTCTGGTCCGTCAAGCAGGTCGTTCCCTTCCTGAAGGTCGACAAGGGCCTGGCCGACGAGGCGAACGGCGTGCAGGTGATGAAGGCGATGCCCAACCTCGACTCCCTGCTGGCACGCGCCAAGGGCAAAGGCGTGTTCGGGACGAAGATGCGCTCGGTGGTGAAGCACGCGGACGCCACCGGCATCGAGGACGTCGTCCGCCAGCAGTTCACGATCGGCAAGCAGATCCTGGCGGCGGGCCTCATGCCCATCCTCGAGCCGGAAGTCGACATCCATGCCCCGGACAAGCCAGGCGCCGAGCAGCTGCTCAAGGCGGCCCTCCTCGAGCAGCTCGACATGCTGGTACCGGAGCAACAGGTCATGCTGAAGCTCACCATTCCCTCGGTCGACGACTCTTATGCGGATCTCGTGGCGCATCCGAACGTGCTGCGCGTGGTCGCCCTCTCGGGGGGCTACTCGCGCGAGGAGGCGAACCGGTTGCTGGCGCGCAACCATGGCGTGATCGCGAGCTTTTCACGGGCATTGACCGAAGGCCTCACCGCGCAGCAGGGCGAGCAGGAGTTCAACCGGACCCTGGACGCATCGATTGCCAGCATCTACCAGGCGTCGGTCACATAGGCATCGCCGCCGTGGCCTGATCGTCTTCAATCGCCCGGGCGGGACTCGAGTTGGGCCTTGCGCCCCCGTGCAGCGCGTTGGTCGGCGTCGCGCCGAAGCGCCGCGTCGATCGCGCGGGTCAGTTCCTCCGCGTCGGCGGTCTTCATGAGGAAGTGCGATGCGCCTGCGTCCATGGTGGCGGCAAAGGCGGACACGTCGGCCGCGGCGGTGAGGAAGATGATCGGGATGTCGTCGCCCTCCTGCCGCAGCTTCTGCTCCAGGCCGAGGCCGCCGAGCCCCGGCATGACCACGTCGAGCAGAAGGCAGCCGCGCGTTGGCCGAATGCGGGCGTGCAGGAAGCTTTCCGCACTCTCGAAGGCCGCCACCTCATAGCCGTGGCTGCGCAACAGACGCACCAGGGCCACCCGAACGGACGCGTCGTCCTCCACGATGTGCACGACGCCCGCTTGCGGCTCGGCGGGAGCCGCATGGCGGGGAGTCGCCTGGCCCCGGCCGCCGTCCCCGGAGCGCGCGTCACCGACGAACCCCATCACGCGCCACCCCCGGCCTGCAATGCGACCGTGATGGAGGGAACCAGTGCGGTGAACACGTCGATCTTGGAGACGTAGCCGGCGGCCCCCGCGCTGCGTGCGGCGTCCCGGTAGGCGCGCTCGTCATGGCTGGACAGGACCACCACCGCGATCTCTGGAAAGAGCAGCCGGATCATCATGGTGGCTTCGATGCCGTCGTGATCGGGCAGGCCGACGTCCATCACCACGACATGCGGCGACGCCTTGCTGCACTGCGCGATCGCTTCGAACGCATCGGCCGCCTGCAGGACCGAACTCCCCTGGTAGGCAGCCTGCAGCATTTCCAGCAGCAGCCGGCGCATGTGCCTGTTGTCGTCGACGACGAGGATGGTGGGTGGAATGCTCCGCATGGGTGCCCGCAGTGACACGTGCACCTTACGCCCCGCGGGCGCGACGATCTGTCGGGAGGTCTGTACAGACGTCGGTCAGCTGCCGGGGGTCAGGCCGTGCCGGACCGCGAACCGGATGAGTGCGGCCATGTCGGCCACGCCGAGCTTCTTCATGAGCCGGCTGCGGTACGTGTCGATGCTCTTCGGCGACAGGTGCACCAGCGCAGCGATCTGGGCGCTGGAGTGGCCCTCGGCGACGAGTTGCAGCACCTGCCGCTCGCGGGCGCTCAGGCTGTCCAGCGGGCTGCGGGCGCCGACCGGGCCGCTGGTCGAGGTCGCAGCCGCAAGGCCGCGACTGAGGTACTGCCTGCCCGCGTGCACGGTGCGCACCGCCGTGACGATCTCATCGGTTGCGCCGCCCTTGAGAACGTAGGCAGAGGCGCCTGCTGCCATCGCACGGTGCACGTGCTCGCTGTCCGAATGCATGGACAGGATCACCACGCGCGTGCGCGGACAGCGCAGCTTGAGAATCCCCGTCGCCTCGATGCCGTTCATGCCCGGCATCGCGAGGTCGAAGATGGCGACGTCGGGCTCGTGTTCCTGCGCGAGGCGCACGGCCTCGCGGCCGTCGGCCGCCTCGGCGACGACCTTCATGTCCGCCATCTCGAGCAGCGCGCGCAGGCCGAAGCGCATCACGCTGTGGTCGTCGGCCAGCAGGATCGTGGGATTCATGCCGCCTCGCGCGGTGCATCGACCAGGATGCGCGTGCCCGCCCGCGGGGCCGTGTGGATCTCGAGCCGTGCGCCGATGGCGCGCGCGCGTTCGCGCATGTTCTGCAGGCCCCAGTGCCCCGGCCGGTCCTGCTGTTGCCCGGCGTCGAACCCGGCGCCGTCGTCCGCGACGCTCAGCAGGACGCGGCCGGCACGCTCGCCGACGGTCACCGTGATGCGTTGCGGGCTCGCGTGCCGGGCCGCGTTGATCACGGCTTCGAGTGCGATGCGAAAGAGTGCGCTTTCCACCAGCGGGCCTGGCCTGGGCGTGGGGTCTTCGCCGGCCACCTCGATCGCCAGCCCCAGCCGGGACGACTGGGCCTCGGCATGGCAGCGCAGTGCCGAGACCAGGCCGAAGTCGTCGAGCGCCGGCGGGCGCAGGTCGGCCATCAGGTCGCGGGCCATGGCAATGGTCTCGGCGGCCACTTCCCGTGCACTGCGCAAGTGGCGCAAGGCCGCCTCCTGTTCGCCGCGGGCGAGCCGGCCCGCCACCACGTCGAGCTCGAGCCAGAGCGCGGACAGGTTGGCGCCCACCGTGTCATGCAGTTCCCGGTGCAGCGCGCGCCGCTCGGCGTCCTCCGCTTTCGCCAGGCGGACGTAGAGGCTGCGCATCTCCGTTTCTGCCTGGCGCAAGGCGGTGAGGTCGTAGAAGGAGAAGATGTGCCGTCGTCCGGTGTCCAGGTCCAGCCGGTCGGCGTTGACGCCCAGGGTGCGAACTTCACCCGCGCGCTCGATGGTCATCTCGCGACCGGAGACCCGGCCTCCTTCCTCCAGCTCCTCGCGAAGCGGGGCCGTGCCTGCCAGCGCGGTCTCGAACCTCACCGGGCCGTCCTTGGCCGTCGCGGGCCCCAGGCCAAACAGGTCGTAGGCGAGCGTGTTGGCGTGTTCGATCTCGCCATGGGGAGGCCGCGTGATCACGATCGGGATGGGCGCGGTCTCGAAGATCTTCTGCAAGGTGCGCTCGCTTTCGGCGAGCTCGCGGCCACGACGCTGGAACGCGATCACCACCAGGCTGAGCGCCATCGGGATGTTGAAGAGGGGCCCGATGATGCTCTTGGGCAGGTCCTTGCCGAGCGCTGCCAGGCCCAGGGCAAACCAGGTGCTCCAGCAAAAGAAGGTGACGGCGGCGATCGCGTGCCCGGACAGGCGGGTGCCGCGGTAGGCAATCCACAGGCAGATGCCGTCCAGCAGGAAAATCGCGATGACCAGGGCATACGCCATCTGCAAGGGAGCCCGGCCGGCCGCGGCGACCGCGCCATAGGCAAACAGCACGAGCGACGTGATGGCGACGACATACCGGCTGCGCCAGGGCTTTGCGGGCAGCAGGTCGTAGCACCCGAAAACGTTGAAGATGAAGAGCAACGGGAAGAGCACGGCGACTTCCGCAGTGCGCAGCCAGGGGGAGACGTCGGCCGGGAGGTGGATCAGGAACCGGGTCGTGCCGACCACCCAGGACATGGCCCAGAACAGCAGGTAGCGGTCGCTCCGCTGCTGATTCCACAGGTACAACGCAATGGCGGCGGCGGAGGCGTTGGCAAGCGCGCCGACGATGACGACTTGCGACAACGGGTCGTTGAGCATGCGGCTATCTTAGGAGATCGACCTGGAGTGGAGGACGTCCGCTTCGGGGCGGAGCAGCCGTCGCCGCGATGAACTGTCGGATCGCCTTCGCGCAACGTGACTGGCGCGCGGCTCCTTACGCCAGCAGCTTCTTCGCTTCGATCGGATCCAGCCCATACATCTCGGCGAACTCGGCAATCGACTTGCCGCTGGCCGCGAGCGCGTTTTGCAGGGCTTCGCGGCGAGCTCGTTTTTGCGCCACGATCGACAGGGCGTCTTCCATCAGCGCATGCAGGTTGTCGTCGTGCGAGGTGAAGCGCTCGCGGTAGTCTTCGCGGCTCAGGCCGGACGCCTCGATCGCAGCCGCCATTTGCGCAACGGCATGCTGGCGCGCCTGCTCCGGCGCCTTGCCGCTGCGGCGTTTGTACAGTTCCAGGATCGCATGATGCACATGCTCTGGTGCCACGGGCTCCACCGGCCTGGCTTGCAGGTCGTGGCGGGCCAGGCCGGAGGCCACCGCCTCGATGTAGCGGGTCGAACGCGTGTGCAGCCCGAGCGCCACCTTGAGCTCGGCCGCCGGCAGCGCCGTCGGCTGCGCCGCCACGAGGTCTTCGAAGACACCGACCTTGAGTGGAAGGAACCGGGCACCGAACAGCCGCGGGTACAGCTCGAACAGCTTGTGCAGGAGGGGGTGCACTGGCCGTGGCGCCTTGCGTGGGGCGGAATGCCTGCGCAAGGCTGGGGAAGTGACGGTCGGGTCTTGGGTCATGGTCATGGACCGGCGAGCTTGTCTCGAATCGGGAAGGAATTACTCACCTGCAACCCCAGTTTAGTTGCAAAGAGCGAGTGCTCGATGAGCACTGCGGGGACTCGGCCGACGTGCACCGGACCCGGCGGCCGACTGAGCGCCTGCAGGACGCGCGTCAATAGCGCCCGTTGTTCGCATCGATGCACGAGGAGAACAGCTCGCGCGCCAGACCGAGTTCTTCGTCGCGGTTGGGCGCCGCGAACATCTCGTCGATGAAGCCGCTTGCTTGAGCGGGCGAGAGCGCCAGCTTGGCGCGCGACATGCGGGCCTTGACCTGCGCGGCCGACTGCTTGATGTCCTTTGCCTGCATGACGTCGATGGCAAAGAGGGAATTGCCAAAGCAGTGGCGATTGAGGCGACTCAGGGGCTCGCTGGTTGGCAGTTCCGCTTGCTTCAGGCAGGCATCGAACTTGACCTGCGCCACCGCGTTGGGTTGGCGCGTCTGCGTCCATGCCTCGATCTCGCGCTTGAGCTGGGCCTGCATGGCCTCGTCCTGCACGCCGGGAAGCTGCGCCTCCTCGATCTCGGCGTCGGTCTTCCTGCCTACCTGGAACACGCGATAGATGTAGAGCTTGTTCAAGCCGGAGTCGGCACAGTCTCTCAGCGGGTTCCTGGCTGTGCTTTGCAGCTGGCTTTGGAACCCGTTGAGATCCTGCGGGGCGAGTTGGGCGACGGACGCTTGCGACGCAAGCAGGGCAAAGGCGATGAAGGCAAGTTTCTTCATGGTGATGCAGGATCTGAACGATCCCACGCGTGACGTTGTTGGTGTTATTTAAGAGCGCAGGGCGATTCTGCACGCAGGGTTGATCTGGTGTTGACCCGCGTTGCCTCGATGGCGAAAGCACGAGGATGAACGGCCTGTCTTTCACGCCTGGACGTCACGCCATGCTGACGGCCCTTCAGCTCTGAAGCGCGGGGATCCGCGCGCCTGCTACTCGGGAGACGCGTAGTGCACGTACGACTCGCGGACCATGCCGTCCGTGTCGAAGAACAGCACCTCGACGACATGCGTGCCTGTGATGCCCTTGTAGTGGATCGCAATGCTGTCGACGCCGCGCAGCACGTCGAGGACGGTGAACTCGATGTGATCGAACACCTCGAAGCCCTTCTTCACGTAGGCGCGCAGCGCCGCCTTGCCACGCACGGTGCCGCTTGGATCATGACTTAGCCGCGCAACCAGCGGGGAATGGAAGATGACGTCGTCGGTGTAGAACGCCAGCACACGATCCAGGTCCTTCGACTCGAACGCGGCGACCCAGCGCTTTACGTAGTCAGCCGTCTTCTCCATCGTCAGCATCGGCGTCTCCTCTGAGGGGGGGCGGGCGGCCCGATCCAGGCCGAGCGTCCATCAAGTGTGCCACGGGCTCACGCCGCAAGGCGCGCGGTCGATGCGCATGTAAGGTTGAATCCCGCCCCCTGCGGCTCTTGCGCGGCCCGCCCACGAGGGTCATATTGCGGGGAACGAGAGCGCTTTCACGATGTCCTGACGAGGGCCCGATGAGCCACCGCACCACCAACCTCCTGCGCACCATCTTCCATGACCCGCCCAGCGGCAACGTGCATTGGCGGGAAGTCGAATCGCTGCTGAAGCATGTCGGCGCGTCCCTGGAGCCGATCTCGGGCGCCCGGATCCGCGTCAAGCTCAATCACACGGAGGGAGTGCTGCACCGCCCCCACCACAGCAATGTGCTGGATGTGAGCGCGCTGATGCATGTGCGCGAGATCCTCGCACGCGGCGGCGTGACGCCTTCGCTGTACGAAGGCAGGGAGCGCAACGGCGAGTGAACCGGATCGTGGCGGAGTGGCTTGGAGCCGCACGAGGTGAGCTGAAGTGTGCTTCCGGCCAGGAGCAGACATCGCGCCTGAGTCCCCGTCCGATAATCCGCGACATGAATCCACCCTTCTCCGGCAGGTGCGCCTGCGGCTCGGTCAGCTACACGTGCGCGAGCGAGCCCGTTGCGATGTTGAACTGCCATTGCAGCGATTGCCAGCGTGCGAGCGGCGCTCCTTTTGCGTCCGGCATCGTCGTAAAAACGATGGATCTCGAGATCTCCGGCAGTCCGAAGGCCTACGCTGCGCGTGCCGGCAGCGGGAAGATGACGACGCGCGGATTTTGCGGGGACTGCGGCACGCCCCTGTTCACGCAAAGCGAAGTCAACGCGCAGTTCACGTCGATCCGGTTCCCTACCCTGGATGATGCTTCCGCGTTCGCGCCGATGCTGGACATCTGGACGTCGAGTGCTCAGCCATGGGTGTGTCTCGACGAGAAGCTTCCGCACTTCGCGGACTCGCCGGGGGAGCCGGGGTGATTCCCGTGACCTGTTGAGGCGTCCGGCCAGGTTGTCGTTCAGCCGCCGTGGAATCCCTCGAGTATGTCCTTCTCCGGCTTCTCCGGTTGGATCGTCGAATCGTTCGTGCGCGCAGGCGAATCGAGCTGGCGGTTTTCCTCCGCCGCTTTGTCCAGCTTGGCTTTCACCTCGTCGGGCGGCGTCGGATTGGCGTTGTTCAGGTCGGGCATGGGCATCTCCCGTGGTTCGTCCTATCGTAATTGCGGCCCCGTCGCAGCGTTGTAGGTGATCACCTCCGCCTCGCAGGCTTTGGGTCGAAAGCCGACGTCAAAGCCCCGAAGTGCGAGGCAGTTCTTTTCCAGAGGCAGCGGTTTCCATCGCGCCAGTCGGCGCGGCGTTGGCGCCTACAAGCCCAGCCGTTCGTCGCAACCTACCATCGGCGCCCCTGACTCCCTAGCAAAGTGCGCCTCCATGAAAATCCTCCTGGTCCTCACCTCGCACGGCCAACTTGGCGACACCGGTAAGCCCACAGGCTTCTGGCTCGAGGAATTGGCTGCGCCGTACTACGTCTTCAAGGACGCCGGCGCCGAGCTGCTGCTCGCGTCACCGAAGGGCGGGCAGCCGCCGCTCGATCCCAAGAGTGACGAGCCCGATGCGCAGACCGAAGCCACCCGCCGCTTTCGCGCCGACCGGGAAGCGATGCAGGCCCTGGCCAGTACCACGCCCTTGGCTTCTGTGAACGCCGACGACTTCGACGCGGTGTTCTATCCGGGTGGCCACGGTCCGCTATGGGACCTCGCCGAGAGCCAGGACTCCCGCGTCCTGATCGAGTCCACTCTCGCCGCCGGCAAGCCCGTCGCCGCCGTTTGCCACGCGCCCGGCGTCCTGCGCCACGTGCAGGCGCCGGACGGCACGCCGCTGGTGAAGGGCAAGCGAGTGACCGGCTTCACCAACAGCGAGGAAGCGGCCGTGGGGCTGACCAAAGTCGTGCCATTCCTGGTCGAGGACATGCTCAAGGCCAACGGCGGCCAGTACAGCAAAGGCGCCGACTGGCAGTCGCACGTGGTCACCGACGGCCTGCTGATTACCGGGCAGAACCCCGCCTCGTCGGGCGACGGCGCCAAGGCCCTCCTGCAGGTGATGCAAGGGAACACGGCAACGCAGGGCACCGCCGCGCACTGAGTTGCCGCCGCCCTGGCTTTCCCGCGCCCAAGCCTCCTGGCAGGAGGCCGTCTTGGGACATCAGGATGCCCAGAGGACGCCGGGCGAGCAGGTGTCCCCCGGTGCCAACGGTTGTGCGCCGTCTGATCCACGTCAATTGCATTTCGGTACCTGCGGCTACATTTGGTTGCATCAGTCCAGAACGTTGAAGGGAAGGGCGCCATGCCTCACACCACTATGTGCGAGCCGGTCCACATCGACACGGCGCTCGCGGGTTTTTCCGAGTGCCACCACGACTTCGTGGCGCAGTTGCATTCCGCGCTTTACCTGCCGGACCTCGTCACGGCCGCGGCCAAGGCGCGGACGCTGGCCAACGACCTGCTGAAGATGTTCCGCGAAGGCGTGTCCGTGCACCATGACGAGGAGGAACGCGAGCTGTTCCCCGCGGTTCTGCGCGCGGCGGAGCCCGGCGCCGAAATGGACGCGGTGCGCGGAATGGTCGCGCAGCTCGTGCGCGAACACCGCGACATGGACGCGCGCTGGAGCGAACTGCGGCCGCAGGTGGAAGCCGTGGCGCGCGGTGAGGTCCCGGCACTCCCCGCCGGCCTGATCGAAGACATGGTGCAGCACTTCTTCGCTCATGCACACTTCGAGGAAGAACACTTCCTGCCGCTGGCCCAGAAGATCCTCGGACGGCACGGCGATGCGATGGCCGCGCTGGGCCGGACGCTGCACAAGCGGCATCACGCTGTCGCGGGGTGAAGCAGGGCGCGATGGAGCTGGCCAGTAGCAAGAAGTCGCGAGCGGGCCATCCAGGAACCACTGGACCACCGGCTCTCCGCGACCTCAGGTCTTCTTCGCGACGATCTGGACCGTTTCGATCCGTCTCTCGACCAGGTTGCGCTTCTGATTCTGTGCCATCGCGGCGAATTCCGGGCCCACCAGCACGTGCAGGCCCAGCGCCGGCGGCCCCTGCTCCGCAATGCGCCTGGCCACTGCTGCAAACCACTGTTCGGACTGTTCCGTCGTGTCCCGTAGTTCGGCGATTTCGAAGCCTGCGGCGCGCAGCAACTCGCGCAGCTGCGCCTGCGTCGAGAGATGGCTGGTGCTGGCGTCGACAGCCCAGGGAACCGGGAAGTGGATCGGCCCGCCGGGGCCCTGGAGCACGTCGTAGATGGCGAGGGTGCCGCCGTCCTTCAGCACACGGTTCATCTCGGCGTACAGCTGCCGCTTGTCCGCGATGTTCATGGCGACATGCTGCGTCCACACGGCGTCGAATGAGCCGTCCTCGAAGGGCAGCGACAGTGCATCCGCGACGCGATAGCTGACGCGATCCTGCAAGCCGGTCAGCGAGGCCAGGGCCGTTGCGGTTTCGCAATACTCGGGCGTCAGGTCGATCCCGGTCAC
This sequence comes from Ramlibacter sp. P4_H7, assembly GCF_056400765.1. NCBI lineage: Bacteria > Pseudomonadati > Pseudomonadota > Betaproteobacteria > Burkholderiales > Comamonadaceae > Ramlibacter > Ramlibacter sp. P4_H7. Next base: position 60,536 of record NZ_JBFUKP010000014.1, on the reverse strand, counting down.
GCGGCAGCCACACAGTTGCACGAGCGACCGGGACGGGCCGCCGACGCCCGACCCCACGTCGAGCACATGGTCGGTGCGTTGGAGCCCCGCCGCTCGCGCCAGTTCGACGGTGGCTTCGCGGCCGCGGATGTGGAACTCGTCGATCGGCGCGAGGTCCTCTGGCCTGAGGTGCTCCGGGTCCTTGCCGTCCTGCTTCAGCGCCGCGAGGATCGTGGCCAGCAAGCTCTTGCGGCGGTAGTGGCTGGCAACGGGATTGGCTCCGGCTTCGGCAGACGTCATGTTCACCTCCGTGTGGCGCGGTTTTTTACTCCGCGAGACGGGCGAGGTCAACAGGGTGAGTGCCCGTTCACCAGATCACGCAGGCCGGCCCGTGGCTTTCGCCAGCTCCGTCGGCGGCATCCCTTCCCCCGTGCGGGGAACAGGCTCCCAGCCTCCACCCAGGGCCCGCACCAGGACCACCGACGCCTGGAACTGCGCCGAGCGCACCTGCAGCGCCTGGCGGCGGTTCCGCAGTTCGCTGCGGCGCGCGTCGAGCAGTTCCAGCTGGCTCACGAGGCCGTTGCGGTAGCGCGTGTCGGACAGCGTGGTCGCGCGCCGCGCCGCGTCGACGGCCCGCCCCTGCGCCAGCGACTGGTCGTGCAGCAGGCGCAATGCGGACAGCTGGTCCTCCACTTCGCGGAAGGCGACCAGCACCTGGCCGCGGTAGCTGGCCAGGGCCGCATCGAGCTGCGCCCTGGCGTCGTCCACACCCGCTTGCCGGCGGCCGCCGTCGAAGATCGGCAGCGACAGCAACGCCTCCACGCTCCAGGCGCGTGCGGACCAGCGCAACAGGTTTCCCAGGTCCGACGAAGCGAAGCCGCCTTCGCCGGTCAGCATCAGGCTGGGGAACCAGGCCGCCTGCGCCACGCCCACGCGCGCCTGCGCTGCAAGCAGGGAGGACTGCGCCGCCGACACGTCCGGGCGCCGCGCGAGGACGGTGGCCGGCACGCCGGCGGGAATCGTGGGCAGCGCCGTGTTCCAGTCGGCGACGGGAATGGTGAACTCGGAGGCCGCTTCGCCCACCAGCACCGCCAGCGCGTGCTCCAGGGCCGCGCGCTGCCGGTCGAGGGCGAGCGCCTCGGCCTCCGTGGCCGCCACTTCCGCTTCCACGCGCACCACGTCGAGCTCGGCGACGTCGCCGGCCTGGTGGCGTCGCTGCGTGACGCGCAGGGTGCCCGCGTACGCGTCCACGGTCTCGCGCACCAGGGCCCGCTCGGCGTCCAGTGCGCGCAGGGCCAGGTAGGCTTGCGCCGTTTCCGCCTGAACGGCCAGGCGCGTGCTTTGCAGCAACGCCTCCCGTGCCACGGCGTCGAGCGAGGCGGCGTCGCGCCGGCCAGTCGCGCGCCCGAACAGGTCGGGTTCGTAGGCGAGTTGCACGCCGGCCTGGTAGATGGTGAAAGGCGCCGGCCCGGCCACGCTGTTCGCGCCGGCCGCGCGGTCCACGGAAGCACCCAGGCCGACCTGCGGGAGGCGGTCGGCATTGGCGGAGCGCACCAGCGCTTTCGCCTGCGCCAGCCGCGCGGCGGCTTCCTGCACGCTGGTGTTGGCCTCGGCGGCGCGCTGCACCAGCGCATCCAGCTGCGGGTCGGCGAAGGCTTTCCACCATTCGCCGCGGGCCTGCGCTTCGGCCGGCGCGGCGGTGGTCCAGCGCGCGTCCTCCTTGAATTGCGCCGGAGGTGCCGGTTGCGCCGGCAGTTCAGGCAGCGCGGTGGCGCAACCCGCCAGCAGCAGCGCGGCGACCAGGGGAAGCAGAGGGGTGATCTTCATGTTCAGGACTCCTGGGAATGCACGGGCGCGGCCGGAACGGGGCGCACCGCGCCGCCGCCGCTGCCGGCGAAGCCGTCGAAATGGGGCGCCTGCCCGTGCTGGCGCAGCGGCCGGTTGCCGGCCAGTCGCCGCAGCACGACATAGAACACGGGCGTGAGGAACAGGCCGAAGGCCGTCACGCCGATCATCCCGCTGAACACCGCGACGCCCATCGCGCGGCGCATCTCCGAGCCGGCGCCGGAGGACAGCACCAGGGGCAGCACGCCCATGACGAACGCGAGCGACGTCATCAGGATCGGCCGCAGCCGCAGCCGCGCGGCCTCGATGGCCGCCTGCATGGGCGTGCGTCCGGCGAACTCCAGCTCGCGGGCGAACTCCACGATCAGGATCGCGTTCTTGGCGGACAGGCCCACCAGCACCATCAGGCCGATCTGCGTGAACACGTTGTTCTCGCCGCCGCCGAGCCACACGCCCGCCATCGCGGCGAACACGCCCATGGGCACGATCAGGATGATGGCCAGCGGCAGCGTCAGGCTCTCGTACTGCGCGGCCAGCACCAGGAAGACCAGCAGGATCGCCAGCGGAAACACCCAGGCGGCGGAGTTGCCGGCCAGGATCTCCTGGTAGGTCAGCTCGGTCCACTCGTAGGAGATGCCCGCCGGCAGCGTCTCGGCGGCGATGCGCTTCACCGCCTCCTGCGCCTGGCCCGAGGAGAAGCCGGGCGCGGGGCCGCCGTTGATGTCGGCGGTGAGGTAGCCGTTGTAACGCATGGCCCGCTCCGGACCGAAGCTGGAGCGCACGTTCATCAGGGCCGACAGCGGGATCATCTCGCCCGAGCTCGATCGCACCTTGAGCGCGCCGATGTCCTCCGGCCGTGCGCGGTAAGGCGCATCCGCCTGCACGCGCACGCTGTACGTGCGCCCGAACTTGTTGAAGTCGTTGACGTACACGCTGCCCAGGTACGTGGACATGGTGTCGAACACGTCGGTGACGGCAACGCCGAGCTGGCGCGCGCGGGTGCGGTCGATGTCGGCATAGAGCTGCGGCACGTTGACCTGCCAGCTGGTGAACATCCCCGCCAGCTCCGGCGTCTGGTACGCCTTGGCCATGAAGGCCTTCACCGCGTTGTCCATGGCCTCGTAGCCGAGCGAGCCGCGGTCCTCCAGCTGCAGCTTGAAGCCGCCGGTGGTGCCCAGGCCCTGCACCGGCGGGGGCGGGAACATGACGATGAAGGCGTCCTGAATGCCGGCGAAGGCCTGGTTCAGCTGGCCGGCCACCGCGACGCCGCTCTGGTCGGCGGCCTTGCGCTCGTCGAACGGCTTGAGCATCGCGAACACGATCCCCGAGTTGGAGCTGTTGGTGAAGCCATTGATCGACAGGCCCGGGAAGGCCAGCGTGCCCTCGACGTTCGGGTTCTTCTGCGCGATCTCTCCCATGCGGCGGATCACCGCTTCCGTGCGGTCCAGGGTGGCGCCGTCCGGCAGTTGCGCAAAGCCGATCAGGTACTGCTTGTCCTGCGCCGGAACGAAGCCCGAGGGCACGGCGTGAAACAGGCCGGCCGTGGCCAGCACCAGCACCGCGTACACGCCCAGCATCGCGCCCTTGCGCGCCAGCACCGCGCGCACGCCGCCGCCGTAGCCGGTGGCGCCGCGCACGAACACCTTGTTGAAGCGGCGGAACAGCCAGCCGAACCAGCGGTCCATGAAGCGCGTGAGCGCGTCCTTGGGCTGGTCGTGCCCGCGCAGCAGCAGCGCGGCCAGCGCCGGCGACAGGGTCAGCGAGTTGAAGGCGGAGATCACCGTGGAGATCGCGATGGTCACCGCGAACTGGCGATAGAACTGGCCGGTGAGGCCGCTGATGAAGGCGAGCGGCACGAACACGGCGACCAGCACCAGCGCGATCGCGATGATGGGACCGGACACCTCGCGCATGGCGCGGTAGGTCGCCTCGCGCGGCGTCAGGCCCGCCTCGATGTTGCGCTCCACGTTCTCCACCACCACGATGGCGTCGTCCACCACGATGCCGATCGCCAGCACCAGGCCGAACAGGCTCAGCGCATTGATCGAGAAGCCCAGCCCGTGCAGCACGGCGAAGGTGCCGATCACCGACACCGGAACGGCCAGCAGCGGGATGATGGAGGCGCGCCAGGTCTGCAGGAACAGGATCACCACCAGCACCACCAGCGCGATGGCTTCCAGCAGCGTGTGCACGACCGACTCGATGGAGGCGCGCACGAACTGCGTGGGGTCGTAGGCGATGCGGTACTCCACGCCTTCGGGCATGGACTTGCGGATCTCTTCCATGGTCTCGCGCACCTGGGCGGAGATCTGCAGGGCGTTGGAGCCCGGCGCCTGGAACACGCCGATGCCGACCGCGGAGTCGTTGTTCAGGAGCGAGCGCAGCGAGTAGTCGGCCGCGCCCAGCTCCAGCCGCGCGATGTCGCGCAGCCGGGTGACGGCGCCGTCGGCGCCGGTCTTGACGATGATGTCGCCGAACTCGCCCTCGCTCTGCAGGCGCCCCTGCGCGTTGATGGACAGCTGCAGGTCCACGCCGGGCAGGCCGGGCGAAGCGCCGACCACGCCGGCGGCCGCCTGCACGTTCTGCTCGCGGATCGCGCGCACCACGTCGGTGGCGGACAGGCCGCGCTGCGCCACCTTCTGCGGGTCGAGCCACACGCGCATGGCGTATTCGCCGCCGCCCCAGATGCCCACCTGGCCGACGCCGCCGATGCGGGCGAGCCGGTCGCGCACGTTGAGTACGGCGTAGTTGCGCAGGTAGTCCATGCCGTAGCGGCCATTGGGCGACACCAGGTGGACCACCATGGTGATGTCGGGCGAGCTCTTGACGGTGGACAGGCCCAGGCGCCGCACCTCCTCGGGCAGGCGCGGCTCGGCCTGCGCGACGCGGTTCTGCACCAGCTGCTGCGCCTTGTCGGGATCGGTGCCCAGGCGGAAGGTGACGCTGAGCGTCATCAGGCCGTCCGTGGTGGCCTGGCTGCCCATGTAGAGCATGCCTTCGACCCCGTTGATGGCTTCCTCCAGCGGCGTGGCCACGGTCTCGGCGATCACCTTGGGGTTGGCGCCGGGATAGTTGGCCCGCACCACCACGGTGGGCGGCACGACCTCCGGGTACTCGGAGATCGGCAGCGCGCGCAGCGCCAGCAGGCCGCCGAGCAGCACGAGCAGCGACAGCACGCCCGCGAAGATCGGCCGGTCGATGAAGAATCGCGAGAAGTTCATGCCTTCGCCTCCATGGTCACGACCTGCGGCTGCACCACGGTGCCGGGACGCACGCGCTGCAGGCCGTTGACGACGATGCGCTCGCCCGGCTTGAGGCCGCTGAGCACGACGCGCAGGCCGTTGGTGGAGGGGCCCAGCGTCACTTCGCGGTATTCCGCCTTGTTGCCTTCGCCCAGCACCAGCACGAACTTCTTTTCCTGGTCGGTCCCGACGGCTCGCTCCGTCACGAGCACCGCGCGGGTGGTGCGCGCCTGCCCCATGCGCACGCGGGCGAACTGCCCGGGGATCAGCGCGCCGTCCTTGTTCTCGAAGGCGGCGCGCAGGCGGATCGTTCCGCTCTTCGCATCCACCTGGTTGTCGATCAGCTGCAGCCGCCCGTGGTACGGCGTGTCGCTGCTGGCGCCCGTGCCCATCTCCACCGGGATGCGCTCGATCAACTGGCGCGCGCTGGCGCCGCCGGCGAGGCCGTCGAGCGCACGCACGATCACCTGCTCGTCCGCGTCGAAGCTCGCGTAGATGGGACTGACGGACACCAGCGTGGTGAGCACCGGCGCGCCAGGGCCCGCAGCGACGAGGTTGCCCGCGGTGACTTCCACCTTGCCGATGCGGCCCGACACGGGAGCGCGCACCTGGGTGTAGCCCAGGCTGAGGCGCGCGCCCTGCAGCTGCGCCTGCGCGGCGCGCAGGTTGGCGCCGGCTTCGCGGGCCGCATTGACCCGTTCTTCCAGTTCGCGCTGGGCGATGGCACTTTCTTCCCACAGGCGCTGGGCGCGCACGTGCTCGCTCTGCGCTTGCGCCAGCCGGGCTTGCGCGGCGCCCACTTGTGCCTCGGCCCGCTCGACCTCCGCCTGGTAAGGCGCCGGATCGATGGTGATCAGCAGATCGCCCTGCTTCACGAGCGCGCCTTCGCGGAAGTGCACGGCCTGCACCGCGCCGGCGACGCGCGAACGGACCTCGACGCGTTCGACGGCTTCGAGGCGGCCGGAGAATTCATCCCAGGCCGTCACATCCGTCTCGCTCACGGCGGCCACCGAGACCTGCGGAGCGGGCGGAGCGCTGCTGGCCGTGGCCTGGGCGCGGCCGCCTTGCAGGCTGATGATGGCGGTGGCGAGGACGGACAGGCCGGCCGCCGCGCCGGCGGCGGTCCAGAGGCGCCAGCGGTTCTTGTTGTTCGTGGTTTGCATGATCTGCCTTTCTTCGGGATGCGTTGGCCCGCCCCGGCCGCCCAGGCCGGGTTGCGAGTGGAAGCGATGGGGTGGGGCGGAGCGCTAGGAGGGCTGCGGCACGGGGGCAGCGAGGAAGCGCATGAACTGCTCCTGCACCGCGACGGCGCAGGGACAGGGTTCGGGCGGCTTCTCCAGCGACTCGGGCCAGCCGGTGGCGGGGATCAGGCCCGTGCGCACGGACACGCCCGCCTGCTCCAGCCGGCGCGCGAAGGCCATGGCCTCGTCGCGCATGGGGTCGTCCTCGCCCGCGAGGACCAGCGTGGGCGGCAGGCCCGCGAGCCGCTGCGCGAAGGCGGGCACCGCGTACGGATGCTCCGCGTCACGCGGGCTGCGCAGGTACTGCGACCAACCCTGTGCGAAGCGGCACTGCACCTGCGCACCCTGCGCCGCGCGCTGCGATGCCGTGGCCGTGCACGGGTCGAGCATGGGCGCGACCAGCATCAGCCCGGCCAGCGGCGGCGCGGCGCGGTCGCGAGCCATGAGCGCGATGGCCGCGGCCAGGTTGCCGCCCGCTTCCTCGCCCGCCAGGAAGAGTTGCGCCTTCGGGCCGGCGATGCGCGTGCGTTGCGCGTACAGCCATTCGAGCGCTGCGTACCCGGCCTCCACCGCATCGGGAAAGCGGTGCGTGGGCGCGAGCGGATAGCCGATCGAGGCCACCATGGCGCCGGAGTCGGCCAGCAGCTGGGCGAGGCACTCGCCGCTTTGCAGGCCGCCGCCGGTGAAGGCACCGCCGTGCAGGTGCAGGACCAGGCGCCCCGCGGCCGCGTCGCGATAGCCCTGCACGCGCAAGGGCATGGCGGGATGGCCGGGCAGGGCCAGGGTGTCGGGCCAGGCGGCGGAGAGACGGATGCTGGTTTGCATGACGGTGAATATAGGCACTTGGTTCGTGCGGATAAACCGGACACCAGCCAGTTCTCTGTTTCCGGTCCGTGAACAATGCGCATTCCCACAAGGAGAAGAAGACATGGACCAGATCCAGTCGATGAGGGTGTTCGCGCGGGTGGTGGAAACCGGCAGCTTCACGAAGGCGGCCGAATCCCTGGAGATGCCCAAGGGCTCCGCCACCAAGCTGGTGCAGCAGCTGGAAACCCGGCTGAAGGTGAAGCTGCTCAACCGCACCACGCGCCGGGTGACGGTCACGCCCGACGGGGCGGCCTATTACGAGCGGGCATCCCGGCTGCTGAACGACCTGGATGACATGGAGTCGGCAATGACGCTGGCGCAGGGCAAACCGGGCGGGCGGTTGCGCGTGGACGTGGGGTCGTCGGTGGCGTCACAGATCATCATCCCGGCGCTGCCGGATTTCTACCGCCGCTATCCGGACATCCAGCTCGACCTGGGCGTGGGGGACCGGCCGGTGGACCTGATCAGCGACAACGTCGATTGCGTGATCCGCGGCGGCGAGCTCACGGAGCAGTCGCTGGTGGCGCGCAGGATTGCCAACATGCCGCTGGTGGCCGTGGCCACGCCGGCGTACCTGGCCGAATTCGGAACTCCCAGGCATCCGCTGGAACTGGAAACGCGGCACACGGTGATCAACTTCTTCTCGCCGCGCACGGGCCGCCTGTTCCCGAACGTGTTCGAGCGGGATGGCGAGCGCATCGAGGTCGCCGGGTTGTACAAGCTGTCCGTGAACGAGGGCAATGCGTACCTTGCGGCGGCGCTGGCAGGACTGGGGATCGCGCAGGTCGCACGGTTCCAGGCGGCGCCGTTCCTGGCCAACGGCAAGCTCGTGGAGATCCTGCCGGAATGGCAGCACCCCTTCATTCCCATGCACGTGGTGTATCCGCCGAATCGCCACCTGAGCGCGCGGGTGAGGGCTTTCGTGGAATGGGCGGCGGAGTTGTTCGGGAGGGTGGCGGATGACGCGCCGGCACGGCAGCTGGAAAGCGGGCGTGCCCTGGCGGCGTGACCGCATGACCTGCCGATGTGGTTGTCACGATCGAGAGAGCTTCGTTTCGGCACGGGACTCGCCTGTGGACAGTCCTCATGGCGTCTCACTGCGGAAAGCGCTGGCTTGCAGCGCTGACTGATGTCGGCTCGAATCCGCAGAACTTTGCCAGCTGGCTCCCGTCGGGATCGTCAATCTTCACTTCTGCCGCGACAACAAGAGCCGCCGCAGCCAAGCTCAGAACGGACACCCCTGCCCATATCCACAGCATCGCCGACATGTTCATGGCCGCTCCTTGTGCGGACAGGTGAGCCAAGGCCACCCAACTGCCTGCCTTGTGCCTGGCCGAGTGCGACATGGCCGTCTGGCTCAGGACGGCCACGGGATCAAGGCTGTTCGGGACTCGAAGCCGGAACGGCAGGGCCGAAGTGGTTCTTCGCAACCCACTTTGCGACGTCCTTGCCCAGTTCCGCGCCGGCATCGATCGACGTGCGGAAGTGCATGCCGCCCCACACGCGCGCATCCTTGACCTCCTTGAGCAGGTCGTCTGTGCGGTCGTAGTGGTGCGTCGTGGCGGTCACCGCGCTGTTGAAGTCGAAGCTCACGCTCTTCGTCCCGTAGAAGGCGCGCACGGTCTCCATCACCGCGCCACTCGCGCAGCCGTGCGCGGCGGGGTATTCGGGGTGGTTCGGGGAGGGTACGACGGGCGTCCAGTGCGGATCGGCGTCTGTGGCCGGGTTGCCGTCCGTATCGGCCAGCGGGATCGCACTGAGGGGGCGCCAGAAGTTGTAGTGGTACTTGCTTTCGAAGCAGCCGCTGCCTGCATCGCGAAACGCGACGGAAAGCATGGCGAGCAAGCGCGCGTTGTCGGCCAGGCTCGGGCTGGCCATGGCGAACTGCCGCAGGTTGCGCGCCCAGAAGCCCTCGGGAGGCTCGGTGTGAAAGCGCGCGATCTCGGTTTGCGCGGTGGTGCGCTGCGTGCTCACTGTGCCGCCCATCGCCTTCGTTTCGTTCAGGTCGGTCGCGTACTGGCCACTGCCCAGCGCATAGGGCGCGGGCGCGCGGAACTGCGAGTGGCTTTGCGTCGCGAACGGACGGATGTACGGGGCGATGCGGTTGACAGGGGTGGCGTTCCTGAACTGCCCCGGCTCCGTGCCCGGCACGTACGGCGGCAGCACCGTGAGGCGGCCGTCGTTCGCGCGCAGGGCCAGCATGCCGGCCGCCACCTCGGCACCAATGGCCCTGCCGCGCGTCTTGGGCTCGCCATCCGGAATGGCGGAGATGCCGCCGCTGTAGGCGGCCTCGTACTTGTCGCCCCGGCTCGGGAACAGGCCCTTGAGCGTGCGGTAGGCGGCCTCGATCGCCGCGGCATCCATTGCTTGCGCACCGGCGCCAACGCCCGAGGTCGCCGGCCTGATGGCGTAGGGTTCGTGGGTGCCGGCGATGGCCATGATGGCGTCGTACATCGCGAGGTGCACGGTCGTGAGATCGGGCCCGGCGACGCGCTCTTCGGGGGTGGCGCCGGTCGGCGACGCTGGGACGCTGACCGTGGCGAAGGCGACGTCGTGCCACGTCGACACCACGTTCGGTCCGAACGAGCCGACAACCACATGCTTGTTCGCTTCGAGCTCACCGCCCGTGGTTTCTGCGGTGCCACCACCTCCACACGCCGCAAACAGCGTCGCGACGGAGATGAGGGTCGATGTGCGGGCCATGGTGTCGAGCAGAGGGTTCATCGCATTCATCCTTGGATGGGATGGCGATGAATTCTTATGAATGCCTCACTCCCATGGTTGAACTTGCGACGAGCGCCGAACCCTCGCGACGAATCCGCCGATGGGGCGACGAAGGCGGCGTCACATCTGCCGGAACACGTGCTCGTGTGCCTCGCTGACGGCCAGTTCCTCGCGGCGCGCTTTGAGCCGCACGCGCACGCGGCCGCGAAAGTCGCGCGACACTCCGGCAATCGCGTTGGCATTGACGATGGTCGAGCGATGGATCTGCCAGAAGCAGGACGGGTCGAGCTCCTCGGCCAGCTCCTTCAGGGAACGCCGGATCAACGACTCCCCGTCGGCCGTGACGACCCGCGTGTACTTCATGTCGGCCTGGAAGTAGCACACCTCGTCGACCGTGATCAGCCGCACCTCCTGCCCGACCGAAGCGTTGATCCAGCGCAGGTGCTGGCGGGCAGCCGGCGCGGCGCGCGCCAGCTCGCGCAGCAGATCCCCCAGTGGCGCAGGCGCGCTGTCGATGCGCTGCTGCACCCGCCGCACCGCCACCGCGAGCCGGGCTTCGTCGTACGGTTTGAGCACGTAGTCGATGACGCCCTGCTCGAACGCCGCCACGGCATAGGCGTCGTACGCCGTGATGAACACCACGTGCCATCGGCCCTGGGTCTGGCGCGCCACGTCCACCCCGGTCAGGCCGGGCATCTCGATGTCGAGGAAGGCAATGCGCGGCGCATGGCGGTCCAGCGCCTGCAAGGCTTCGAAGCCGTTGGCTGCCTCGGCCACGATGCGCAGATCGGGCCACAAGGCGGACAGGTGCTGGCGCAGCTCGGCACGCAGCACCGCCTCGTCTTCGGCAATCAAGGCAGTGGGCTCGTGCATGACCCAGCGCTCACGCCTTGGAGCCCTTGAGCTCGATGAGCAGCGCGCGTGAGTTGCGACCCGAAATGTTTTCCACCTCGTGGGTCTCGGCCTCGCTCCAGAACACGTCGCCGATCTTGGAGGTGCCTTCCGCCACCTTCCCATCCGGTGTCTTGTGCCGGAACTTGCCGTCGTAGAGAACGACGGTGAGGTGCGCCGGGTGCGAGTGCATCCCTTGGCCACACACGCCCATGCCGGGCCGGGCCCGGTACTCGAGGGCACGCATCTTGTCGTTCTCGAACACGACCTTGTAGCTGCTCGGCTGTGCCATCGCCGCATCCTGGGCCTGCGCGCTCTCCGCCAGCGCGAGGCCGGGCAGGACTGCAATCAGCATGCGGCGCAGGTCGTTCACGTCGTCGCGGGGATCGTCCATCGTGGGCCTCCTTTCGGGTCCGGGGTGGAATGCGCCGGACAGGGCGCGTTGACCAAGGGAGCCGGCGGCAGGGCGATCGTCAGAGCGACCGCGCCTGCCCCCGGGCTTTCGTGTACCTGCAAGGTGGCCTGCGCGCCGTAGATCGAGCGCAAGCCCACACGCAACCGATACTCGAGCGCGGAATCGAGCCATGGCCCCGCGCTTGCGGCGTGCAGCGCCAGCACGACGCCGCGCTCGCTGCATTCCGCCACCAACCGCACGTCCGACTCCCGCGATGCCGACGCGGCCAAGCGGTCCATCAGCAGCAGCAGCAGTGGTGGGAACGGCAGGTCGTCCGGCGGCATGCCAACAACCTCCACCACACGACGCGCCCCGCCGGCGTCGAGATGATTGTGCAGCTCGGCCACCTGCGCTGCCAAGCGCAGTTCGTCGGTCAGCGTCGATCGGCCCGTGCGTACGGCCGGCATGGCGGCGCGCAGGAAAGCGACGAGTTGATCGAGCAACTGATCGGCGTCCGCCGGACGTGTTGCATAGGTCCGGTTCACCTGCGCCAGCATGCGCTGCAGGAAGTTTGGGTCGATGTCGGCCTGCAGGGCCTGCATTTCCATCTCGCCCAGTTGCGTGGCGGCAAGGCCGCGCGCGATCTCCGCCTGCGCAAGCAAAGTCCGTGTACGGGCCGATCGTTCCGCCCATACGCATGCCGCCAGCAGAAGGCCTCCGAGGACGACGACCAGCCAGACTGCGACCAGCACGTGCGTGAGCAGAGAGCGTTCGACCCGAAAGAGGTGCAGGTCCATGTCGAAAAGCGGAAACATGAGCTCGCGCAGCACGAAGACGTCAATTGCGATGACAAACGGCGCAGCCAGCAGCGCGCCGAGCACCATCCCGCCGCGGCTCAAGTGGCGCGCAGCGAATTGGCCGTACGCTGCAATGCAAGTGCCCGTGATCACCAGGTGCGGTGTGCTCGCCGCTATGAATGCGGCGACCCGCTCCAGTTCCATCTGGCTGAGCGGCATGTCGGCGGCGTAGAAGGCAGGCACCGCGACCGCCCAGAGGGCCCCGTAAAGCAGCACGCGCGTGCGATCGCGGCCGGCGGCTTTCATGGCGCGACCCCCATGGTGCGCAAGGGCAGGCGCAGGCACGCGCGCACCCCATGGGGCGCGTTGGCGGCCAAGACCAGCCGGCCCGCGGGGCCGTACAAGGCGGTCAGTCGCGCTCGAATGTTGGCCAGGCCGATGCCCGAGCCCCCGCTTGCAGAGAAGCCGACGCCGGTGTCGCACACCGTCACCTCCAGGTCGCCGGCGTCACGGCGCGCTGAAATGACGAGCGTGCCGCCTTCGGTCGCGGGCGCGATGCCGTGCTTGACCGCGTTCTCCACCAACGTGGCCATCACCAGCGGCGGAAATTCGCTGGCGCGCAGGACGTCCGGCACGTCCCAGGCCACTTGCAGGCGCCCGGACATGCGCACCGCCACCACGCTCAGGTAGGCATGAACCAGGTCGGCCTCCTGGCCGAGGCTGGTGGCGCGCTCCTGCAGCGCCGGCAACGCCAGGCGCAGGTAGTCGATGAAGTGGGCCAGCAACGCCGCGCCCTCGCCGGGGTCGGTGTGGTGCAGCCGGCGCACGGTGGCCAAGGTGTTGAACAGAAAGTGCGGTTCGATCTGGCTGCGCAGCGTCTGCACCCGGGCCTGGAGGAGCTGCCGCTCGGCGTCGACGCGGCGCAGGTCCGCGTCGTCCAGCGCGGCCCGCTCATCCATCGAGCGCCACCACAGCGCGTAGATCCCGGTCACGCTTCCGGCGACCAGGCTCCAGGCAAGAGCCCGGCCGAGGAAGGTTGCCAACCCGTCCGCGGCGCCGGAGCGGCCCAGCGCGAGCAGCGCGAGCTGCCCTGCGGCCGCACCGACGAGGATCGTCACGGCGACCTGCAGCGCCCGCGCTGCACCTCGCAGGGGGACTCTCATGCCAGCCAGCAGTGCCAGCGCAATCGACACTGCCACGATCGTGTGATCGAGCGCCACATCCAGCCAGCCGAGCAGTACCTCATCGAGGGGCCAGTGCTCCCATACGAAGGGCTGGAGCAGGAACTGTGTCGACTTCAGGAGCCCGATGACGACTGCCCACAGCAAGACATGCCGTGCGGACAGAGGCCAAGGCGTCGCCATGGAGTCACGCTAGTCCTGCCGGCGTGGTCTTGCCAACCTTTGCGACGAACGCGGAGAAGGGAGTGGTGAACATGGCTGCAGCGGCCTTGATCCCGGTTGAGCAGGAATCTTCGGCAAAGCGAGTTGAAGCGTCAAGCGCAGGTGGCCGCAGATAGCCAACGGATGAGTTGCCTCCGGCCCACCGCCGCAGCGCTCACGGGATTGCATTCACCACGGCAGTCCCGCCGGCCGGCCGGTTCACGCCGGCACCCCGGCACCCAGCCACGCATCGGCGAACAGGTCGAACACGGCAGGGTTGACGCCGACCACCGTTCGGAACCCCGAAACCGTGAAGCCGGGTTGCGCGAGGAGCAGACGTTCGGCCGCGTCGCGTGCAGCCGCGGCTTGCCCGGCCCGGGCCTGGGCGGCGCAGAGGTACGCGAGCGGGATGCTGAAGCCGGCGTTGGCTTCCACCGCGCGTGCCGCCGCTTCGACCGCACCCGCGGTGTCATCGTGCTGCAAGCGCGAACTGGCCAGTCCGAGCCAGGCGAGATAACGCAGGGGGTGGAACGGATTGAGCCGAAGCGCATGCTGCGCCCGGTCCGCTGCGAGCGCCGGCTGCCCAGACCAGGCCAGGGCCACGGAGCTTGCCGCGAGCGCCAGGAAGTTGCTCGGGCTGATCGCGAGCGCGCGGTCGAACAAGCCGAATGCCCTCGGCAGCTCGTGGGCATCGAACCAGAGCACCAGGCCGCTGGTGGCGAGCACCAGTGCATCGTCCCCGCCCGTGGACAGCGCGGCGCGGGCGGCAGCCACGGAGGCGTCGCGGTGTGCGCCATCGAGACCGGCGCGGCTGTAGAGGACGTGATGGCACCAGGCCTTGAGCGCCAGCGCCCACGCATAGCCCGGGTCGAGCCGGAGCGCCTCCTCCACCAGCGCCAGCGCCTGGCTCGCCCCATTCGGCATGAGCGGCTGCAGCAGCGCCGCGGCCTTCAGGGTGCGCTCCCAGGCATTGACATCGGCCGGCGGCTTCCGCGCGATACGCGCGAGTTCGGCTTGCTGGACGCCTGGCTCGATTGCACTGACCACCGTACCGGCGATCTCGTCCTGCAACGCGAAGATGTCTTCCAGGTCACGCTCGTAGCGCTCTCCCCAGAGCTGCGTGAGGCCGCCGGCCTCGCAAAGGCGGGCCGTCACGCGCAACCTGCGTCCGTCGCGCTGCAGGCTGCCCTGGGCGACGTAGTCCACGCCGAAACTTCGAGCGAGCGCGCGCACGTCGGGCTGGCGGGCATGCTCGGCGGCGACTGAACTGCTTCCGATCACGGACAGCCAGCGCACGCGGGACATCGCGAGGCTGATCTCCTCCGCCATGCCCTGCGCCAGGACGGCCACTTCCGAAACGCCGAACGTCTCGAAAGGAAGCACGGCGAGCACGGGCCCGCGCGTGCGCGCCGGCGGCCCCGCAGACGGTGCGCCTCGTGCGACCAGCAGCTTGTAGCCCTTGCCGGGGACAGTCACCAGATCCACCGTGCCCGCGGCGTGCCGATCCAGCACCTTGCGCAGCGCGCTGACGTGCACCTGCAGGTTGTTTTCCTCGACCGCGTCTTCCGGCCACACCCGCGACAGCAGTTGGTCCTTGGTGACCAGCGCCCCTTCGGCATCGGCGAGCACGCAGAGGATGTCGAAAGCCTTGCGCTTCAGGTCGACCGGCGCGCCCCCGCAGACGAGCTTGCCTGCCTGCCTGTCGAGGCAAAGCAGGTCACCGACCGGAACTCCTTTTGGGCCCATGCATGGATCTGACTTTGGATTCAGCAGCTTAACCAAAGACCTGAAGGGTGATCAAGGCCACGATCCGTGCCCTGCGTCGCACAGGAGTTGCCATGAGGATGCCAGCCGCTTTCACCCTTCGCCAGCTTGCCGCGACTCGGCGGTCGACCCGCGCCTTCCGGGAAGGCGCCGTGCCGCACGCGCTGATTCGCGAACTGCTCGAGACGGCTGCGCTCGCGCCCAGCACCTTCAATACGCAGCCGTGGCGCGTGCACGTGCTCACCGGAGAGGCGCTGCACCGCGTGTCGCAGGCCATCCTGGCGGAGAACCTGTCGGGAAGGCACCCGGTCTTCTCACCCTTTCCGCCCGGGGGTGCGGCGGGTTGCCGCGAGTTGCAACAGGACTTCGGCCGCCGCTACTACGAGGCGCTCGGCATCGCGCAGGACGACGTGGCGGCGCGCGGTCGGCAAACCGCGCGCAACTACGCGTTCTTCGGCGCCCCGGCTGGCCTGATGCTCACCATCGCCCGCGAACTCACCGAACACAGCTGGCTGGACCTCGGCCTGTTCCTGCAGACACTCATGTTGGCCGCGTGCGAACGCGGACTGGCCACCTGCCCGCAGGTGGCCTTCGTGCGCTACGAGGATGTGATCGCGCGGGAACTGCAGTTCACCCCGGAGGAAAGGCTGGCCTGCGGGCTGTCGCTCGGGTGGGCGGACCCGCTGGCGCCGGTGAATCAGTTCGCGATGCCGCGGCTCGGCCCGGACTCGTTCGCCAGATGGCATTGAGCCGCCGCTGACGGCTACACCCGCTTCAGCTCGCGCCCCGTTGGCCCCGCCTGTGCCTGCAGGGCCGGCCCCACCGCCGCCGAGTAGTCGTTCTCGAACACCGAACTCACGAACACGAACTCGCCCGTCACCGAAGTCGGCGTGAAGCTCACGGCCACGTAACCACGCCGTGCGGTGTCCGCGTATTTCAGATCGGAAACCATCCGCAGGAAGGAATCCGCGAGGAACTGGCGCCCGATCGTCGGGTGCGCGATCTCGAGCCCGGTCGATGTGACGGACGGCGTGGCGAACTCCACGCCGATGCGGTGCCCGGCCGTGTCGCGCAGGTCATGCGCCCAGGCGTTATGGCTGTCCCCGGAGAGGACCACCAGGTTCCTGTCGGTGGCGTTCGCCATCGCCAGCACGCGTTCGCGCGCGGCGGGGAAGCCGTCCCAGTTCGTGAGCTCGTAGCCGATGCGGGGCTGCGCAACCAGGGCGCGCTGCGCATCGGTGCGGGAAGCCTGCGGTGTGTCCAGCGCGGCGAGGAAGGCGTTGATGGCGTCCTCGCTGAAATCGTCGTACACCGACAGCGGAATGCGCATGCCGCCGAACACGACCTGCTGGCCCAGCACCTGCCAGGTGGCGCTGGATGCCTGAAGGCGTGCGGCCAGCCAGGCTTCCTGCTCGGTGCCGAGCAGTTGCCGGGCCGCGGCGTCCGCTGCGCCTGCGAGATAGGCATCACGGTTGGTCGGCGCATCGCGGCCGATGACGCGGGTGTCCAGCATGTGCAGGGACAGCAGGTTGCCGAAGTCGAAGGAGCGGTAGATCTTGAGCGGGTCTGCGCCGGTGCGGGTGGGCATCCACTCGTGGTACGCCTGCGCGGCGGCTGCCCGCCGCGCCGCGAAGCTGCCCTCGGTGGCCGGGTCGTGCCCTCCCGCGCCATCGCGCCAGATGTCGTTGACGAACTCATGGTCGTCCCACACGCCGATCAGTGGCATGTTGCGCCGCAGGCCGCGCAGGTCCGCATCCGTGTGATAGCGCTGATAGCGCAAGCGGTACTCGTTGAGCGTGTGGAGTTCGCCCTTCGGATCCGCTTCACGGCCGAAGCCGCGCGCAACGAGCTGCTCCGCGTCGGTCAGGCCGGTCTCGTAGATGTAGTCGCCCAGCATGAGCGCGGCATCGAGGTCGGTCCGGTTGCTGGCGTGGTTGTAGACATGGAACTGCCCGATCGAATACGCCGCGCATGAAAACACGCCGAGCTTGACCTGCTGGACGCTCCCGGTGGGCAGCGTGCGCGTGCGACCCGTTTCGGAAATGACGGAGCCATTCTTGAAACGATAGAAATAGCTGGTGGCGGGCTGCAGGCCGGTGACATCCACCTTCACCGTGCTGTCGTGTGCCGGGTCGGCCGTCACCGTGCCCGACTTCACCATCGTCGAGAAGGAGGCGTCGAGCGCTACCTCCCATTGGAGCTGCACCGCTTCGGACAGCCGATTCGCACGCGTCCAGATGATGACGCGATCAGCCAGCGGGTCGCCGCTCGCAACGCCATAGCCGAAAGGCTCCTTGTCGACATCGCCGCCGCCGCCGCATGCGGCCAGGCCGAACGTGCTTGCAAGCGCGAACGCCGAGCCCGCGCCGATGACGAAGCGGCGCCGCGAGAGTTCGGCTTCGGCGGCCCCGGCGTCTGCGCCCGCCGGTGGCACGTCGGCAGTGTTCGCTGCCGTGGATGCGTTGGTGTTTGCGATGGAGCGGTGCGTCTTCTTTTCGTTCATTGATCTCTCCGTGCGCGCGTGCCAGGGCAATCGACGCATGCGGTCAGCCTAACGCGCGAGTGTGAAGTGGATGTGTCCAGGTCACGGCGTGTCAGGGGAAAGTACGCCTCTGGACCTTCGACGCTCGAAAGCCACTCGGCATGATTCGCCAATGCGCGCCTTCCCTCGACTCCAGGAGGCTGCTTCCGGCCCCAGGCGGACCACGGAGGACAATCGCGCCATGCCCGGTGTCCACCGCATCATTTCCGCAAGCGACCAGCGCGTGCCTCCGCCGTTTCGTGCCTTCGCGGTCCGAAGCGAAGAGCCGCGGCACGCTTTCGACGCACGCGCGCCCTACGAGCGCGTCCACGTCGTGCGATGCGATTTCCTGGACGCCAGGGCTGGCGCCAGCCTGGCGGCGGAAGGGTATGGGCGGGTCAGCATCGAGAAGTTCGCCGACGTCGACTACGCGAGCACCACGCTGGAGGACCTGTCCGCGGCGGCGCTGGGCATCGCGGACCTGGTGGGGAGCATTGCCCGCGCACTGCAGTTGACGGGCGTCCTGGGAGAAGATCCCGCTGCCTACCGCTGCTGCGTCGCCACGCGCCTCGACTATCTCGCTTCACGCGGCGCGGAGTTCCACAACGACGTGCGGGGTCACTGGTCCCGGTGCCTGTTCTGGATTCTCGCAATCGATGTGGCCAACGTGGAGTTCGTCATGCCGCACGCTGGCGTTCAGTGGTCGCTGGCCCCTGGCGATCTCGTTGTCTTCGACCAGACGATGGCGCATGGACTGTGTCGTCCGGCCGATGGGGCGCAGGCGCTGGAGGCGTCGTTCCGGCGCGGCGAGGACTGCCGCCAGCTGTTCCTGACCGGCGAGATCCCGCTGACCGATGCGCAGTGGGCGGCGCTCGGCGCGCCGTGGCTTCCCGTCGAGGAGCACGCGCGGCGCGGTGCACTGGATCTCACCGTGGCGGAGTTCGACGAGCGCAGCGGCGCCATCCGGCGCCCAGGCGAGCTGCGGGACTGCATGGGGCGCAGCACCTGCTACGTGGGTGCCGCCGCGGACGCGTTCAGCGGACCGCCCGAGGGCTGAACCGTGCGTCCGCCCAGGCGCCCGCACTGGCGCGCGTCAGCCTGAAGCCCGGCGAGACGCTCGCTTCACCCAGCAGTTCGCCGGCCGCGTCGGTGGCGCGCAGCACGGCGGACGGTGATTCTTCATCCGGCGTGATGTCCAGCGTGACGCTCACGCGCCCGCCGTCGTGCGAGATCTCGATCTCCTGGTGCAGGGTGGCCTGCAGCTGCTGCTCGTGCCGGCGCACGAACTCGGTGGCGGTCTTCACCAGCGTGTTGAACGCCCCGCTGTCCAGCGGCTTGGGGTTCTTCTTGTCGCGCCCCATCGTCCAGGGACCGACGAGCGCAGGTTCCACCTGGCCGTCGGGCGTCATCGCCACCGCCCAGCCATCGTCGTCCTCGTTCTTGATCACCCGGGCTGTCCAGCCGTTGTCCTTCCACAGGCGTGCTTCGTGGAGGGTTTCCTGTTCGTTGCCACTGTCAAATGCGTTCATGCGAGATTGTTGCACCGTCGGTTCACGCACGCAGGTGAGGACGCCGCATTCAGGACCGTGGCTGCCGTAGGAGGTCGACCACCGGGCAACGGGTGCATTCCCTGCGCGCGCCAGCGCCCCACCGCTTCATGGTGGGGTGGGCCTTTTGCCCGGATCGGATCGGATCGAAATGGCGAATCCCTGGGGCAAGAAGAACCCGTTGATGAGCATGTGGCTCACTGCCGCGAACAAGGCCGCGAGCGGCGCGCGAGGCCAGGCGACGAGCGCTGCGAGAAGACAGGTCGCTGCCACCCAGGCAGAGGCCACGCGGCAGATTCTCGAGTTCTGGATGGGTGCGCCGAGGAAGTCGGCGGCCCGCAAGAGGCCGCGCAGGTAGGGCCTGGCTGGCGGAAGCGCGTCGTGGACTTCACGGTCGTGCTTATGATGCGCGGTACCCCCCACTCCCGCGGAATCCCATGCGTTCGATCCTGAAGGCCGCGGTCGCTGCTCTCGCGTTGCTCGTTGCGGCAGCCGTGGCCTACCTCGCAGCGAACCGGGTCCCCGACCGGCCCGTGGAGGTGTTGACACCCAGATGGGCGACGCCGCCGTCGCAATTCGTTGACGTCGCGGGAATGTCCGTGCACGTGCGCGACGAAGGACCTCGTGACGATCCGATGCCGCTTGTGCTGCTGCACGGCACGGGTTCCTCCCTGCACACGTGGGACGGTTGGGCCGCGGAACTGGCCGCGTCACGTCGGGTGGTCCGTTTCGACATGCCCGGCTTCGGACTGACCGGCCCTGCTGCCGATGGCAATTACTCGATCGAGAACTACGCACGCATGGCGGTTGCGGTGATGGACAAGCTCGGCATCCGTCATGCGGTGCTCGCTGGAAACAGCCTGGGTGGGTACGTCGCCTGGGCGACCGCGGTCCTGTATCCGGGGCGCGTCGACGCGCTGGTGCTGGTGGATTCCGCGGGTTATCCGTTCGAGTCGCAGTCGGTCCCGATCGGGTTCAGGATCGCGACGATGCCGGTACTGAACCGCCTCCTGCAGGACGTGCTGCCGAGGGGCCTGGTCGAGAGCAGTGTCCGCAACGTCTACGGCGACCCGTCGAAGGTCACTCCGGAACTGGTCGACCGCTACTTCGACCTGGTCACGCGTGCCGGGAACCGGCAGAGCCTGGTCCAGCGCTTCGAGCAGACGAAGCCCGGTGCGCTCGCCGCCCGCATCCCGGAGCTGCGCGTGCCCACGCTGATCCTGTGGGGCGGACGTGACCGGCTCATTCCGCCAGCCTCCGCGGATCGCTTTCATCGGGAGATCCGGGGAAGCGAACTGGTCGTCTTCGATGGTCTCGGCCATGTTCCCCAGGAAGAAGATCCCGTGGCGACCGGGGCTGCGCTCGCGCGCTTCCTCTCCCGCATTCCGGGTGCGCGCTCGAAGCCGTCTGCGGACATGCAGCGCAACTGAGGTGGGTCCGGCGCGCGCGCGTGCAACGCCATTGCCGAGCAACGCGAGTTCGCAAACGAAGGCATTGCATGCGACTGTCCACAAGGATGCCTTGTCCTACACCGAGCCCGCGGGCGCCGCAGGAGGATGGGCCATGATCCGCTTGCGGCGCCGCCTGTTGCCTGGCCTCTCGCTGGTTGCGCTGCTCGCTGCCTGTGCGGCTCCGCCACCCCAAGCCTTGGTGCACGTCTTCACCCCGGGAATCCAGTTGCCGCCCGCAAGCACCTATCGCCATGAGCGCCTGCCCTCGCAAGCAGCCCGCCCCGACCTGGCCTTGCT
This sequence comes from Ramlibacter sp. P4_H7, assembly GCF_056400765.1. Classification (NCBI taxonomy): domain Bacteria; kingdom Pseudomonadati; phylum Pseudomonadota; class Betaproteobacteria; order Burkholderiales; family Comamonadaceae; genus Ramlibacter; species Ramlibacter sp. P4_H7. The sequence goes on along the minus strand of NZ_JBFUKP010000014.1, from coordinate 39,594 downwards.
GGAAAGCATCGCGGATGCGCGTCTGGCACGCGCGGGGCTGCAGCGTGTCGACGCCAACGCGCGCCTGGCCATCCAGGTGACGGTCAGCCAGGATGCCGTGGCGTACGCGCCGGCGGTGGGCCCAGGTTCGGTGGGCATCGGTGTCGGGGGTGGCAGCTGGGGCGGCGRCGGCGTAGGCGTTGGGTTCAGCTTCCCGGTCGGCGGCGCTGCCGTGTACCCGTCGCAGCGGGTGGAGGTGCTCCTGCGCGACCTGGCCAGCGGGCAGGTGGTGTTCCAGTCGCAGGCCAGCAGCAATTCGGGTGCGAACCCGGCAATGCTGCTGGAGGCGAGCCTGCGCGACTTCCCGAACGCGCCGCCCGGAACGCGGGTGGTGCCGCTGCCGGGGCCCGTTGCGCCGGGGCCGGTTGCGTACTGAACTCCGGTCGGCTGTCTCGCGGACAGGGAAGAGCTAAGCGAGCCGAGCGATCGGGCGCAGCGCGGCGCAATGTCCCTGCGTTCAATGCCAGAATCGATGCGCGGCCCGCGCGCGCCGCGGCCTATACTCGGTCCATGGCACACCCAGCCGCCTGGCATCCCACCGCTTGCACGACCCCGGCCTCCACGGCACGGGGCGTGGTGGCGCGCACGTTCGCGCCTTCGCGGGCGGGCCTGCAGCGAACGCCCGCACATTCCTGAGCCCGGCGGTCGCCTCCTTCCTTCTTCAAGCGCCATCCATCGACCGCCGGGCAGCAGCCCGGCGCGCCTGCGAGCCCGATCCCATGCGGCCGGCTCGCGCTCGAATGGAGTGCCTTCATGCGACCCTCGAACTTCGGGGAGCGAAAGCTCACCGAGCTTGACCACATCCGCCTGACCCGACTCACCGCTGCCGGCGCCATGCCGCAGCTCGCCGACATCCTCGACGAAGCGCAGGTCGTGCCCGCGCAGGCCATCCCGGCCGACGTCGTCACGATGTACGCGAAGTTCGTCATCCGCGACCTCGGCAAGCGGCGCCGGCAGGTCGTGGTGATCTGCTATCCCGCCGACGCCGAACCGGCCAGGGGCTACGTTTCCGTGCTTTCGCCCGCAGGCATGGCCCTGATCGGACTGCCGGTCGGCGCGCTCGCGCGGTGGACGGGGCCCAGCGGCGAAGAGAGCGTCGCCCAGATCGAAGGGGTGCTGTTCCAGCCGGAGGCGACCGGCGACTACGTCACGTAGTCGCCGCCGTTGGCCCCCGTGCAACCTGCCTGCGCCCTGCGCGCGCAGGCGCCAATGAAGGAACAGCCATGACCATCCGATCGATCCTGGTGGCCACGGATCTCTCCGTGCAGGACCACCTCGCGCTGGAGCGCGCGTGGCAGCTCGCGCAGGCACATCGCGCGACTGTGAAGCTGATGTACGTTCCGCCCCAGGGCGCGCAGGTGCCGCACAACGCGGCTGCGCGCCTGGCCGATGCGGCGAGGCTGCTGGAGCAAACCTTCGGCCTGCGCGTGACCACGGTGGGGCGTGGGGCCCACATGCTGGAGGACGTCGTCGCGGCAGCGCGCGGCACGGACCTGGTGGTCCTGCCGCACCGGCGCGAACGCTCCACGGCAGCCTTCTTCCGCGGCCAGCCCGTGCTGCGCATCCTGCGGGGCTGCAACCGTCCCGTGCTCGTCGCGCGCCTGGCCGGTGGCGGGCACTATCGACGCATCCTGGTCGCCACGGGCCTCTCGCGCAGGTCGGAGGCGCTCGTGAAGCTGGCCGCCGACCTGGATGCGCACGCGGAGCTGGAGATCTTCCACGCCATCGACACGCGAGGCGAGGCGAGGCTGCGCGCGGCGGAAGCGACGGAACAGGCAGTGCGCGCATACCGTGCCCACTGCCTGCGCAAGGCGCAGGAGGGGATGGGCACGCTGATGGATTCCCTCGCGGCGCATCGCCACCGCCTGCTCACCGCGATCGGTCGCGGGGACCCCGGCCGGCAGACGGTGGTGCAGCAGCAGCGCTCGGGCGCGGACCTGGTGGTGCTCGGAAAGCCGCGCAGCCCGGCCTGGGAGGACTTCCTCTGCGGAAGCGTCGCCCACCGGGTCCTGAGCTGGGGCAGCAGCGATGTCCTCGTCGTGCCACACGGGTATGCAGGCGCGAGCGCGCCCGTCGCGGCGGGCCGGATCAAGGAAACCCTCGGGCCCGGACGGGAGGCGTGCGATGCACGTCCGTGACCCGCTCGACCTGCTGCCCTTGCGGCAGATGGTGGCCGCGAGCGGTGACGCCGCACCCGTGCTCGCGCGCCAGGACCTGCTGGATCGGCTTTCCAGGCCGGACCGCTACCGGATCGTCGGGCGCGGCCACCACGGCCAGATCCTGGCGGCGAGCGAGTGCGCGCTGGCGGAAGCCCGGGTGCTGCTGCGGCAGGCCTACGGCGACCTGCTCACGTTCGGTGCGACCAGCGTGCACGGCTACGTGGACCCGCAGACGAAGACGCCGATGGTCCCGGTGATGTTCGTTCGCATCGACGCACCCCGTGCGCACCGGCGGGACCTGCTGGCCATCCTGAAGGGCCGTAGGGCGGACCTCAAGGACGTGGAAATGCAGCGCGACCGCGTGGTGCTCCGGGCGGAGCTGGAATTCTCCCGCGCGCTCGGATTGCAGCGCGAGGTCCTCGAGCTGGCGGACGGGTCCGCGCATTTCCTTTCGTGGCTGCTCGGGTACCGGCAAGCGGGGTCCGGTAACGACCTGGCTTCGGACCGGTCCCCTGTCGGGAACGACAAGAGGGTGAACGCATGACGCCGGAAGATGTTTCGCTGCTGCTTGCCGTCCTTGGCGCACCGGTTCGCATGTCCGGAAGCGGCGAGCCTCCATCCCGCAGGACCGGCATCATGCGGACATGACGAACAGGTTTCCCCACGCGTTCCGGCTCCTGGCGGGCGCCAACCTGGGTGCGCAGTCCGCCGAGCAACTGAGCCTGGCGGCCGTTCCCCTGGTGGCCGTGCTCGCGCTCGGCTCGGGCGCCGGCGAGATCGGGCTGCTGGGCGCCGTGCAGACCTTGCCCTTCCTGCTCTTGTCCATTCCGATGGGCCTGCTCACCGATCGCATGCCGCGCCGCCAGGTCATGCTGGCTTCGGAAGCCTTGCGCGCGCTCTCCCTGCTGCTGCTGCTGGTCGTCGTGGCCTCCGGACGGACCAGCGTCGGCGCACTGGCCGTGCTCGGATTCATCGGCGCGCTGGGAACGGTCGGCTTCACGATCGCGGCCCCGGCCCTGGTGCCGGCGCTCGTTCCGCGCGAGTTGCATGCGCGTGCCAATGGCCGGCTGGAGCTCGCGCGCAGCGCGGCCTACGCCGGCGGCCCTGCGCTCGCCGGCGCCCTGGTGGCGTGGACCGGCGCAGCGTCGGCCTTCGTGCTTGCGACCATGCTGTCGTTCGCCGCCGTGGCGCTGCTCTGGCGTGTCTCGGAACCGCCGCGCGCGCCGGCTCCCGCGCGGCATGCGCTGGTCGAGATCCGCGAGGGCGCGCAGTTCGTCTGGCGCGATGTCTTGCTGCGACCGATCCTCCTGACGGGCATCGCCTGGAACGTCGCGTGGTTCGTGCTGCAGGCGGCGTACGTGCCGTATGCCGTGCGCATGCTCGGCCTGTCGGCGCAGGCCGTGGGCGCCACGATGGGCTGCTACGGGGCGGGCATGGTGGTGGGCGCGCTGCTTGCGCCGCGCGTGGTCGGCGCCCTGCGGTTCGGCCGCGCGATCCAGCTGGGGCCGGCGGTGTCGGTCCTCGCCATCGGCGCCATGGTGACGACCCTCGTCGTTCCCAGCGGCATCCTCGCGGGCCTGTCCTTCTTCCTGTTCGGCGCCGGTCCCATCGTCTGGACCATCACCACCACGACGCTGCGCCAGGCGATCACGCCCAGCGCGATGCTCGGACGCGTGGGCTCGGTGTTCCTCACGGTCAACGCCGGCGCGCGTCCGGTGGGTGCCGGCATCGGCGCCCTCGTCGGCGGCCTCTGGGGCGAGCCGGCGTGCCTGTGGCTGGCGCTGGCGGGCTTCGTGCTGCAGGCGATGATCATCAGCCTGGCGTCGAGCATGAACGGCTTGCAGCGCTTGCCGGCGTTGCGGTCGGGGTAACAAGGGCTGCAAGACAACGTCGGGACCCGTCTCCGCGATTCGTGCTCAAGTCAGCCGCGGGCTGGGCTCGCCCCGGCCTGTTTGCCTGCGCGGATGACCTGCCACGGCAGCTTCGGCTGTGCGGCGCCGGAAGCTGCGGCGCCTCAGGCAAGTGATCAACACCACCGTGGTGCAACTCGCCAGGTTGCCGAGCGAAACCGCGAGCAGCTTCCAGTCGTCGATGACGATGCCTGCGTACAGCGATGCGGTCAGGTGCGAAAAGGCCCAATATGTCCAGGTGAGCAATGAGATCGAGCGCGCGCCGTCGGAACACCGCCAGACGGTCGCGATCTGGGGAAGGTAGCTCAGTACCCGGCCGGTGTTGGCCAGGACGTAGGCCCAGCCGATGAGCCACAGCGCGTAGTCCGAGTCCATGCTCACTCCCCTGCCACACAGAGCCAGTGCCATCGCAGGACCGGGCCGTCGCAGTGCTGGACGGCGCGCTGGATGATGTCGCTGCGCAGGAATTCGCGCTGGTCCCAGTCGCGTGCGATCCACTGGAATGCTTCGTACAGGTTCTCCGGCTTCCCGGTCGTATCGAAGCGATCCATCAGCTCCTGCGCCAGTTCGGCGCTGGCGTCGAGGTTCCCCCGCAGCGCATCCATGCGGATCGCATCGAGCGGATCACGGGACGCTGGTTCCAGCTGCATCGAAGCAGCGATGGTGGCTTCGCGGTGGACGGGATGGGGCGCGCCGCTCGCGCCAGGCGAGGCCGTCATGGCCACCGCCAGCGCGAGCAGCAGGGCGGCGAGGGAGCCGGGCAGCAGGAGGGAGCGCAGCCGGAAGGAAATGCGGTCGGACATGTTCAATCTCCTTGGCGGCGCTGTTGCGTCTCGCCGCAGCACGCGTCAGCAGGGAGCCACGTCAGGGAGGTTGACGCACCGAACAGGGGCAGGGCGGGGCGCGCGTGGCAAGCGAAGGCCGGGCAGCTCGCGAGCTGGTGCATTGGAACCTCCAGTGCGCGCGCGGCGTGCGCGCGACGATGAACCGACGGTTGGGACGCAAGGCGCATGCCACCGAGGCGATGCGCGAAGCGATGTGGATTCTGGGTGGCAGCCTTGCCATCCGCCATCGCCCCTTCCGGTTAGCGCATCGACGCGATGTGTCGCCGTCCGCTTCAGCTCTCCGGTCGGAAACCCGATGCGCGAATCAAGGGACCCCAGAAGTCGTATTCGCGGCGCAGGGCTTGCGCGAGTTCGGCCGGGCCGAGCCGGTCCGCGTGCAAGGCGTTCTTCTGCAGCAGTTCTTGTGCGTCGGTTTCGGCGAACGCCGCCCGAAGCACCGACGCAGTCCCCTCCACGACGGGACGGGGCACGCGTGCCGGCATCAACAGGCCGAACCATTCGCGCTGCGTGAGCGCCGGGAGGCCCGATTCCGCAAAGGTCGGCGCCTGGGGAAAGAAGGCGCTCCGGTCGCCTCCGCTGCTGGCCAGCACGCGCAGGCGGCCGGTCTCCACCATCGCGCGAGCCGCCGACTCGGTGGCGAGCGCGGCGCCCAGTTCGCCCGCGGCCACGGCCTGCATGGCAGCGGAGCCGCCGCGGAAGGGAACATGGTCCATCGGCAGGGCCGCTTCACGGGAAAGGAGCAGGGCCATGAAGTGCGGCATCGATCCCGCCCCGGCGTTTCCGCATTGCGCGCGCGCCCGGTCGGCGCGGCACCAGTCGAGGAAGCCGCGCAGGTCCGACACGGAGGCCGGCACCTTGGGACCCACGGCCAGCACGAATCCCGTCGCGGCGAGCGTGCACACCGGCGTGAAGTCCGCGAAGGGGTCATAGCCCGCCGGCGCGTACACATGCGGGTACATGGTCAGCACGGATGCGGGCGTGACCAGCGCGGTGCGTCCGTCGGGCGCCGCCTTCAGCAGTTCCGTCACCGCCAGGCGCCCGGCCGCTCCCGGCTTGTTGTCGACCACGAAAGCCCCCGAAGCGCCGCGCGCCAGTTTCTCCCCGGCCTTGCGGCTGACCAGGTCGACCGAGCCTCCGGCCGGATAGCCGCACAGGATGCGACCCGTGTCGCCGCGCGTCTGAGCGAGCAGCCACCGTGGAGAAGCCAGCGCGCTCGCGGCGAGCAGGCAGCATCGACGGCGCGACATCGGTGAACCCCTGGCCATGGCGGACTCCTTGCTGGTTGGATGGGTGCAGCGTAGTGCTCCGGTGCCGGTCGGAAAAGCTTTCATTGATAATCATGTGATCCGAATTGGTGATCACGTGGACAGCCGCCGACTTCAACGACGCATCCGCCTGCGCGACCTCGAAACGTTCGCGGCGGTGGTGCAGGCGGGTGGCATGCGCAAGGCCGCCGGCGGCCTGAACCTGTCGCAGCCCGCCGTTTCCCGCGCCGTGCGCGAGCTCGAGGATGCGTTCGGCGCGCCGCTGCTTCAGCGCAGCCGGCGCGGCGTCGAGCCCACGGCATTCGGCCAGGCGCTCATGCGCCGCGCGGGCGCCGTCCTCGACGAACTCACCTCCGCCGTCGCCGAACTCGCCCATCTCGCCGACCCCGGGCAAGGCACGGTGCGGCTGGGCGGGGGCGAGTCGCTGCAGGCGGGACTGATCAGTGCGATGGTGCAGCGCCTGCTGGCCACCCACCCGCGCATGCAGGTGGAGATCGAGACGGCCCAGGCCGGCGCGCTGGTGGATCACTACCTGCGGGGCCGGCTGATCGACTTTGCGGTCGCGCGCCCGCTGAGGCTACCCCTGCCGCCGGACATCGAAGGCGAAAACCTGTTCCACGAGCACATGCGCGTGGGCGTCGGCCAGTCGCATCCGCTGGCGCGGCGCCGCCGGGTGGACCTCGGCGAGCTCATCGACGAGCACTGGATCCTGTCGCACAACGAACTGATGGAAGGCTCGCCCCTGCTGCGGGCATTGCAGGATGCAGGCCTGCCCAGGCCTGCCCGCGTGGTCATCTCCGGCTCGGTGCAGACACGGGCCGTGCTGCTGGCCACGGGACGCTTCGTCACCTTGTTCCCCCACACGCTGTTCCACTTTGGCGATTGGCGCCAGCGGGTCCGGGTCCTGCCCGTGACGCTTCCTGCGTGGCAGGTGCCCACCATGATCCTGACCTTGCGTGGCCGCGACACCGGACCGGCCACGCAACTGGCGCTCGATCGCATCCGCGAGATGAGCCGGTCGCTGGTGCGTGCCTAGGGCGCGCGCGAGGAGATTCGATGACACCCACCCTGCCCAGGCGCATCGGCGCCGCGCTGCTCTGCGCCGGCGCGGCCCTTGGAGCCCTCGACGCGGTTGCCGCCGACAGTCCACGCTGCGCAGCCGCGGCGATGCGCGCCGCGGGCGACGAGCGCATCCGGTCCGCGATCGACGAAGCACGCCGGCAGCACCAGCTGTTCGGCGGCCAGGTCATCGAGCGCAACGGCGGCCTGTTCCGCCTGGGGCATCACGAGGCGGAGTGGGCGCGCAACCGCGGCGACTCCACTCCGACGTGGGAACGCGTTGCGACGTTCTGGCGGTCGCTTTCGGATTCGGAGCCGCCGCGGGTCATGACGAGCCTCGGTTGGGTGGCGCGATCCGAGGTTCCGGCTGGCACCGCTGCAGGTGTCAACGACTCACAGCGGGCGGAGGTCGCGACACGGGAGGCACTGCTGCGCGCTGCCATCGTCGACACGCCGTGGTCGGCCGCGTTCATCAGCTACCTGATGAAGACCGCGGGCTTTTCCCGCGCCGAATTCGAATTTTCGGACACGCACGCCGACTATGTACGCGCCGCCCTCGACGCCTCGGCTGCGGAAGCCGAGGGCCGCGAGGCGACCCATGCCTTCCGGGCCTGCGACATCGCCACGACGCGGCCGCGCGCGGGCGACCTGATCTGCGCCACGCGTGACACCGCCGTCGGCGTGGCCCGGTTCGACGCGCTGGCAACGGCGATTGCGGTGCGGGCGACCGGCGCAGATTTCCCGATGCACTGCGACCTGGTCGTCCGCTCCGACGAAGGCGGGGACGCCAAGCTCGAGGCCATCGGCGGCAACGTCGTGCAGTCGGTGACCCTCACGCGCATGACGCTGAACGCGAACAAGGTGCTCAGCGCCTTCCACGTCACCGGCGCAGTGCCTCATCCAGGTTGTGCGGGCCAGGCCCAGCCTTGCCCTGCGCACCTGGGGCGCCGTCCGTGGGTGGTGCTGCTGCAATTCAGGCAGTGACGGGGAGCATGCAGATGGTCATGTCCGACCTTCATGTCCCTGAGGGCGAATCCACTGCCGCAATTCGATCGGGTTGCCATCCGGATCGCGGATCTCCGCGCGGGCATAGTCCGGCCGCCGCACCGGCCTCCAGGCTGTCTCCACGCCCTTCTCCTTGAGCAGGGCGAGCACGCTGTCCATGTCTTCCACCTCGAGGGCGAGGCACTGCCAGCCCAGCCTCGGCTCGGCGCTGCGAGGCGGGATGCCTTTCAGCTGGGGATAGCACATCACCTCCACGGTCGTCCCACCCAGATCCAGGTAGATCAGATCCAGCGGCCCCGACGGCGTTTCCGGAATGCACCTGCGCTCGCGCTCCTGGAAGCCGAGCACCCCCGTGTAGAACGCGACGATGCGCTCGGGAGCGGCCGTCAGCAGTTCGATGTGGTCGATGCGCTTGAACATGCCGGTTCAGTATAGGGCGGCCACCTTGCGCCCAGGGTTGATCGCGCATCCGATCCGATGGCGCCCTGGCGTACTGCTGAGCCGGCTTGATCTTTACCCGCGAAACGTCGCCGCATCGCCGCAGGTGGACTAGATTGGCGCTTCCTCCCGTCTTCGCCGTCCGATCATGTTGGCTGCGCCCTCCGATGTCGTTCTCGAGCGCGTTCTCGCCCACTGCTCGCTGCGGCACGTGCAGGGGCTGATCCTGCTCGCGGAAACCGGCAGCGTGCACCTGACCGCGCAAGCGATCGGCATTGCGCACTCGTCCCTGGAGCAGGTGCTCACGCAGCTCCATGAAATGTTCGAGACCGAGCTGTTCAGGCGGGAGGGCGACGCGCTCCAACCCACGCCGGCCTGCGTTGCGCTGCTGCCGCATGCACGCGAGGTGCTCCGTGCGGTGGCGGGAGGCGCTTGCGCCGTGGTGGCGCGGTCCCGCGGCGACAAGTTGCTGGTTCGGGTGCTCGCCTCCAGCACGGCCGCCTGCCAGTTGCTCGCGCGCGCGGTGCCTGGCTTCCAGGCCTGCTATGGACGCATCGAGGTGCAGTGGGGCGAGAGCGCCGATGCCGGCTGCGCCATCGAGCGCGGGGAGGTCGACCTGGTGATGGGCTCGCGGCCTCCGGTGCTCCCGGACGGGTGGGATCTGCGTGAACTTCTCACGGAACGTTTTGCCGTCGTGTGTGCGCCGGCCCATCCGCTCGCCTCGCTGTCGAAGGCGGGCTGGGGCGAGCTGTCGCGGCAGCCCTGGTTGCTGCCGGAGACGGGATCGCCCGCGCGCCGGCGCTTCGACGCCTTGCTGGCGCAACGAGGCATCCGGCGGGTCGATTTCTGCGTCGTGAACAGCGCGGACGACCTGGCGGACTGGCTCCTGCGGGATCCCGAAGTCGTGGCCTTCGCGCCCACGGATCTCCTGCTGCACCTGCTGGTCGCGGGCGAGCTGGTGCGACTGCGGGCAGAAGGCGTGGGCTGCAGCGCCATCAGCCTGCTGCACGCGCGCTGCGCCGGCGCGGCGACCCGACGCTTCGCCGATTTCCTCCAGCACTTCGCGGCCTTGCCGCAAGGCCAGCCTGAGTGGACCGGCTTGATGGAATCCCCCGGGAAGGCACGCAGGGTCAGCGCGGTCCTCCCGTTGCCGGAACCGCGCCCCGCGCCGCTGTAGCCCCTGCAATTCTCGGCGGAGGGGGACCGTCCGTGCCATCAGGCTGGACGCCTGCACCCTGCCGGCGCCAGAATTCGCGTTCCATGCCACTCCGGGGGCTGCGCCCGTGCAAGAGCTGGATTCCTGCCGCGCCGAACTGGCCCGCCTGCGCGAGGCGCAGGCCGCCTCGCGCGAGATCCTGGCGCGGATCGCGCGCGTACAGGACGACGCGCAACCGGTGTTCGAACGCATCGCCCTGGCCGCGCTGCGCGTGTGCAATGCCACGCAGGCCAACCTCATCACGTTCGACGGGCGCCTGGTGCACCTGGTGGCCCAGGCGCACGCCCGTCCGGCCGACCCTGCCGAGCCCGATGTCCGCGAGACGGTCCGATCCATGTTCCCGCGCCCGCCCGGGCCCGAACTGGCCATGACCCGCGCCGTGCAGACGGGCCGCCGGGTGGTCGTTCCCGACGTGCACTCCGACCCCGACTTCTCTCCGGAGGTCGCCCGGGTGAGTGCGGCATTCAGCGTGATCGGCATCCCCATGCTGCGGGGTGGCGTGCCGATCGGAGCGCTGGGGGTCGGGCGTTCCACGGCGGGGCCGTTCCCGGACGAGCAGGTCGCCCTGCTGGAGACCTTCGTGGAGCAGGCGACCATCGCCATCGAGAACGCGCGCCTGTTCAGGGAGACCCGCGAAGCACTCGAGCACCTGACGGCGACCAGCGATGTCCTGCGGGTCATCAGCGGCTCCATGGCCGATGCGACGCCGGTGTTCGAGAACATCCTCGACACCTGCGGCCGGCTGTTCGGCGCTGCCGACCTGGCCATCTTCCTCGTCGGTGAGGAGGGCATGCTGAAACTCGCCGCCTGCCGCGGCGGCTTCGCGCAGTGGGCGCCGCGGACCTATCCGCGGCCCCTGGCCGGTTCGATGAGCGAGATGGCGATCGCCCATGGCGCGCCCTTGCACTGGGCCGACCTGCAGCACGGCTCCGGCATTCCCGGGTACATCCGGGAGGCCGTGGGCGGCGGGGACAACCTGTCGGTGGCCGTGGCCCCGCTGCTGTGGGAAGGCCGGGGCATCGGCACCATCGACGTCATGCGGCGGCCGGCGCGGGCGTACTCCGGCAAGGAACTCGCCCTGCTGGCGACCTTCGCGGAACAGGCCGTGATCGCCATCCAGAACGCCCGCGTGTTGAACGAAACGCGCGAGGCGCTCGAGCAGCAGCGCATCTCGAGCGAAGTGCTGGCCACGATCAGCGGCTCGGTGTCCGACGCCGGCCCGGCCTTCGACAAGATCCTGGAAAGCTGCAGGCACCTGTTCGGCAGCGACGAGACGGCCATCCTGCTGGTGGACGACCAGGAGCAGGTGACGCTGGGCGCCTACGTCGGCAAGCTGCGCGAGGAGGTGGCTGCCACGTTCCCGGCTCCGCTGGAGAAGACGCCGATCGCCCCGGCGATCCGGGGACGGCGCGTGGTCCATTACCGCGACATCGTCAACGACGCCGGCGTCACGCGAACCGTCCGCAACGTGGCAAGGCTGGCCGGCTACCGCTCGATGGCTTACGCACCGATGATCTGGGACGAGCGCGGCATCGGCGCGGTCGGCGTCTCGCGCACGCGTGAAGGCGGCTTCACGGGCAAGGAACTGTCGATCCTGCAGACCTTCGCCGACCAGGCCGTCATCGCCATCCAGAACGCGCGCCTGTTCACGGAGCTCGCGCAGCGCAACCGCGAAGTGTCGGCGGCCCTGGAGCAGCAGACCGCGACCAGCGAGATCCTGCGGGTGATCTCGCGCTCGCCGACCGACGTGCAGCCGGTCTTCGAAGCGATCGCGCGCGCGGCGCTGGCGCTGTGCCGGGCGGTGTCGGCCAACGTGCTGACCTTCGACGGCCAGCTGCTCCACCTCGGCGCGCGCGCGTCGGCCGTGCCCGATACGGGCCGGGTGTTCCAGGTCTTTCCCCGCCCCGCCAGCACCGACACCGTCGCGGGCCGGGCCGTGCGCACGCGGCGCGTGTCCGTGATCCCGGATGTCGCCGACGATCCCGACTACACCGCACCTGCGCTCCAGCTGGCCGAACTCACCGGCGCGCGCAGCTTCCTGGGTGTGCCCCTGCTGCGCGAGGGCAGCCCGATCGGCGCGATCGCCGTCGGCAGGCCGGAGGCGGGGCCCATTCCCGAGCAGCAGCTCGCCGTGCTGCAGACCTTCGCCGACCAGGCCGTGATCGCGATCGAGAACGTGCGCCTGTTTAACGCACTGCGCGACAAGGGCGCGCAGCTGGAACTGGCGAGCCGCCACAAGTCCCAGTTCCTCGCCAACATGTCGCACGAGCTGCGCACGCCGCTGAACGCGATCATCGGCTTCACCCGCATCGTGATGCGGCGGGCCGGGGGCGAGCTCGATCCCAGGCAGTACGAGAACCTGGAAAAGATCCTTGCGAGCGGCCAGCACCTGCTGGCCCTCATCAACGCGCTGCTCGACCTGTCGAAGATCGAGGCCGGCCACGTCGAAGTGCGGGCCCGGGAGATCGCGCTGGGACCCGTGCTCGAACAGTGCCTGCTGACCGTCGAACCGCTGGTGCGCAGCGACGCGGTGGCGCTGGCCGCCGACATCGACCCGGCGCTGCCGCACGTCCTGGCCGACGAGGAGAAGCTGCGCCAGATCGTTCTCAACCTCCTCGGCAATGCCGTCAAGTTCACCGAGCGCGGCAGCGTGCGGCTGCGCGCCAGTGCCGCGAATGGGGCGCTGACGGTTGCCGTCGCGGATACCGGCATCGGCATCCCGCCCGACAAGCTCGACCTGGTGTTCGAGGAGTTCGAGCAGGCCGATGCGGGCAGCACCCGCCAGTACGGCGGCACCGGCCTGGGTCTGGCCATCGCGCGCCGGCTGGCCCGCCTGATGGGAGGGGACATCGCCGCGCAGAGTTCGCTGGGCAATGGGTCGACGTTCACGCTGGTCCTGCCGCTGCGCTACCGCCCCGCGGCCGGGGCGGCGCCATGAAGGAACGGGCCCGTGCCTGCGGCTGCGACGGCTTCCTCACCAAGCCGATCGACGAGGCCCTGCTGTTCCAGAGGCTGGCGAGGCACCTTGGAACGTGAGACCGCCACCGTGCTGGCGGTCGACGACGAGCCGCTGAACACCGACCTGCTCGAACAGGAGCTGGGCGATGCCGGCTACCGCGTGCTGTGCGCCCGTGGCGGCGACGAGGCACTGCGCATGGCGGTCGCGGAGCAACCCGACCTCGTGCTGCTCGACGTCCTCATGCCCGGCGTGGACGGTTACGAGACCTGCCGAAGGCTCAAGGCCCACGACCTGACGCGCGCGATCCCGGTGATCTTCCTGACCGCCCTGTCCGGCACCTTCGACAAGGTGCGCGCGTTCGGCGTCGGAGCGGTCGATTACGTGAGCAAACCCTTCGAATCGGCGGAGCTGCTGGCCCGCGTGGGCGTGCATGTCGCGCTGCGGCGCGAGATCGAGTCGCACCGCCGTTCGAAGGCGACCATCCGGGCCCTCGTCGAGGAGGACCGGTCCGCCGTCGACGCGATCGTCGGCACGTCGCCCGCGGTGCAGCGGCTGCGCGAGCAGATCGCGCTGGTGGCCGCCACCGACAGCACCGTGCTGATCCAGGGCGAGACCGGAACCGGCAAGGAGCTGGTGGCGCGCGCCATCCACGCGCAGGGCGCGCGCCGCAGCCGTCCACTGATCCGGCTGAACTGCGCGGCGCTGCCGCGCGAGCTGGTGGAAAGCGAACTGTTCGGGCACGAGAAAGGCGCGTTCACCGGCGCCTTGCAGCAGCGCCGCGGACGCTTCGAGCTGGCCGACGGAGGCACCCTGCTGCTCGACGAGGTGGGCGAGATGCCGCTGGAGAGCCAGGCCAAGCTGCTGCGCGTGCTGCAGGAGCGCGAATTCGAACGCGTCGGTGGCAGCCGCGCCGTGCGGGTGGACGTGCGCGTGATGGCAGCCACCAACCGCGACCTGGCCGCCGAGGTGGCGGCCGGGCGCTTCCGCGCCGACCTGTTCTACCGGCTCAACGTGTTCCCGCTCCTGGTACCGCCGCTGCGGGAGCGGCCGGGTGACGTCGGGCCGCTGATCGCCCATTTCTGCGAGCGGCTGGCGCGGCGGCTCGGCCGGTCGCCGCAGGGCGTGGCGCCGGCTTTCATCGAGCGCGCGCGCACCCGCGGCTGGCCGGGCAACATCCGCGAGCTGGAGAACCTGGTCGAGCGGGCCCTGATCGTCTGGCGCGCAGGGCCGCTCGACGGCAGCGAACTGCTTCCTGCCGCCGTAGGGCTGTCCGGCCACGAGCCCGTCGTCCCGCAGGCCGAGTTGCGGCTGGAATCCGTGGAGCGCGCCCACATCCTGCGCGTGCTGGAAACGGTGGGCTGGCGCATCGAAGGCGAGCAAGGCGCGGCAGCGCGGCTCGGGCTGCACGCGAGCACCCTGCGCGGACGCATGCGCACGCTCGGCATCCGCAGGGGCTCCTGAACGCCGGTCGCCGGCGTCCGGCCGTCGCATGCGGCGGCCGCCACGGCCCAAGACGGCCGCTGATGGCGGCGCAAGCTCGCAACTGCTTGTTTTGGAAGGAATCCTTCGCTGCGGGATGGCTGGCATGGTCCATGCGCTGATGCCCTTGCCGGGCGCTCTTTCGGCATGCCCGGTGCCAAAGGAGAACATCGTGCCCCTCCATTGCCTGCTTGCAGTCCTCCCGCATTCAATCGGGCTCGTGCGCACCCTGTGCGTGGCCGGCATCGCATCGGCCGCCGTGCTGCTGGTCGCATTCGCACGCGAAGAACCGGACGTCGCTCCACCCACCTTCGCCGCCACCTGGAACGGAGTGGAACGCGCCACGCCTGCCGAGCTGGAGTCGGCCTACCTCGACTGCGACCGGATGGCGATGACCACGCTGCTCGACTTCGGGACGGCGGCCCAGTGCTCGGTGGTCTACGAGAAGTTCAAGGAGCGGGTGTTCGGCGGCGACTTCAACCGCTTGCTGGCGTGGCACCAGCAGCTGCGCAAGGCGGGTGCGCCCGGCGATGCAACGGAACCTGGGCAAATGGACTGAAGGGCGGCGGCTGCGCCCAGGCCGCGGGCGCCGACCCGGGTTCGAGCGCCGGCCGCGGGTCGGAGTGGATCAGCGGCACAGCCCCGCGAATCGGTCCTGCGGCTTGCATGCGCTCGGCGGGGGTGCAGCGGCTTCCTGCGACTGGCAACGGCTGAGGCGTTCCTTCGCCCGCGTCGAGTACTGCCAGCCCGTGCTGAGCGCAGGCAGGGGCCCGCCCGGCTTCCACGTCAGGGCTTTCCATTTCGGGTGCCCCTTGGCCTGGAGCTCGTCGAACTTCTCGCAGAAGCGGTCCGCCAGCACGGTCACGAACTTCTTGCGGTCCGCGTCGATGAAGTTGGCGGTGATCAGGTACGAGTCCACGGACAGCGAGGGCTGGCTCGCCTCCGCGATGTTCAGCAAGGGGTAGCTCGCCTTCTGGATGTCGGCCTTGCGGTATTCCTGCACCAGCTTTGCGGACGTGGGGTGGTTGGGATCGAACTTCAGGAGCTTCAGGTTGTCCGGGATGTTGGCGGCCAGCAGCTTGAGCGGCTGGCCGCCCACCAGGACGATCACGTCCATCTTGGGGAAATCCTTGTAGAAGTCGGGATCGCCCAGCACCATCAAGGCCGAGCGCCGTGTCTTCGTTCCTTCGTCGTCCCCGGTCACGGTGGGATTGAGGAAGGGCGCCACGATCTTCGGCCGCTCGTTGAACATCTTGCTGTAGATGTTCAGGGCGGTGAGATAGGTGCCGCTTTTCTCGGCATCCATCCAGATGCGTGCGCCCCGGATCTGGTGGATGTATTCGAGCGGGCTGTCCTTCTTCACGAGGAAGTGGATCTCCTCCCGGTACAGCGGCATGAACACGCGCAGGTTCGCGAGCAGCTGCGCATACTGCCGCCGCGTTTCGCGCGGCACCTGCGGGTTGTCGCGCAGGTAGACGAAGGCCGCATAGACGTCGGACTGCACGATGGCCAGGCTCACGCCCTTGGTCTGGCTGAGTGCTTCCACGTTGGCCCAGGACCCCTTCGACTCCCGCACCTCCAGCGTTGGCACGACGATGTCCTTGAGGTTGTTGCCGATCTGGTAGTAGGTGCCGGTCTTGCCGCCCGTGACGATGATTTCGGCCGAGGCCGCAGCGGCGAGCAGGCCGGCCAGCACCAGCACTTTCGCCATCCAGCCCAGCCAGGCCCCGACCGCACGTTTCATTTCATGCATGGCATCTCCCGTGTCCGTGTCATTGCGCATTGCACAGGCCCGCCGCCTCGTTGGCAGTGGAGCAGAGCGATCGGTTGCGGGCGGGCGGCGCCGGTGCCGCCTGCTGCATTGGTGCTGCCTGCTGCGTCGGTCCCGCTTGCTGCGTTGGTGCCGCCTGCTGCGTCGGTCCCGCTTGCTGCATCGGTGTTGCCGGCCGTACCGGCTGCACCGGCTGCACCGGCGGCTCGATGGCGGCGCGCGGCACGGCCGGCGTGGACGCGGCCCCGCCGGCGCCCGCCTCGGACGTGCCGCCGCGTACAGCGTCGCCGCCCGGCGCACCCATCGCAGCGGGCGGCGGGGGTCTGTCGCTGTCCGGTCCGGCGAGCCTGGCGACCGCCAGCACGAAGGTCGCGAGGACTGCCGCCAGGGCGAGCGGTTTCGCCCAGGTCTTCCGGCCGGTGCCAGGCCGTTCGGCGTCCGCACCTGCCGGCGCACCGAACAGGCGCGTCGTGGCTTCACGCAGGCTGCCGGCCAGGGAACGCTCCCTGCCGGCATACGAGGGCGTCTGGGCAGCGCTGGAACCTGCGTCACCCGCCAGCCCGCGCGAGGGAGCGTGAAACGACTCGGAGTCGGCCTCCGGCCGCGCATACGGGACGGTCGCGACGGGGGCGGTTGCCGATGGATGCCCGCAATACGGGCAGTAGGCCACTTCGCCGAACCATGCCTGGCCGCAAAAGCCGCAGTGGGCCGTGGCGCGGCGGAATCCAGCGGCGTCCGCTTGCGCGGGGAGGGGCGTGCCGGCACGGGTGCGTGCCTGCGGGCCGGGAGGCACGGGGAACGGCTCGCGTCGCGGTGTTGGAACGCTCATCACCTACAGCCCCAGTTTCCAGCCCAGCGCCTGCGCCAGGTCGGGATGATGCACCCAGAGATGCCCGTCGTGGACGAACAGCAGCGCAGCCCACGGCCGCTTCACCGCGATCGCCCCGAACGACACCGCAGGGCGGCCCTGCACCTCGACCTGCAGGATGGCGCGGGTTGGCTCGTTGCCGCCCTGCATCAGCGCAAGCACCCCGTGGGGCGCATTCATCCGGAGACCGACCACGGCGCCATCGTGCGCCGATTCGAGCAGGGGCACCACGATCTCCGCGGACGCGTCATCCGCCGCCTGCGCCCCTCGCCACGGGTCTTCCTGGATGCGCGACATGCCGCGGTAGCACACACGTCCCGTGCACAGGCCCAGCGTGTCCAGCGGCGCGGTCTCGGGTGACGGCCCCGCCATCCGCACGTAGAGGAAGCGCTCATCGTCCACCCTGCGGCACAACTGCCAGAAGGTGCCGTCGTGCTGCATGTAGGGGCAGCCCATCGTCAAGATGGGCTTGACCTGCTCGGGCCACGCGATCCAGTCGGCCTGCGTCTCGCCCTGGGCGTCCAGTCGCAGCACCAGCTGTCCCTGGTCGCAGGGCCAGGTCACGTGCAGGTCATTGAACACGGGGGCTTCGAAACCGTGAAGCGGCACGGGTGCCTGCGTCGGCAACACGATGTGCATGTGCCCGGCCGCCTGGTGCGGCTTGCCCACCAGGTGCACCGTGTCTCCCTTGCCCAGCATGGGCATCCAGATCTCGCCGGCCCACGCCACGGGACCGCCGAGCGCGGGACCTTCCCCGGCGTACTCGATCGCGTACCGCAGCCCGAACACGCTCGGCGTCAGTACCGCCAGCCCCGTCGCGGACGGGCAATAGGCCGTGGCATGGCCATGGGCATGGACCAGTTCCATGCGCCAGCCCCGCGGGTTGCGCAGCCGCTGCGCCCAGCTGGTGCCCGTCGTGCACTCCAGCGGCATCCACTGCTGCGATTCCGGCAGCAGCACCAGGAGCTTGCCCTGCTCGGGCTCGACAGCGATCAAGGTCGGGCACGCGACGTCGAACCGGTCCACGACGAACCGGTACGGCCCCCGAGGCAACGGCGGCAGGGTGCGGTCCGGATGGCCGCTGGCCGAATGTTCGTGCGCACGCGCCAGCGACAAGGACACGGGGGTTCGCCTCAAGCCCCGGGCCAGCCGCTCCGTACCGAGCACGGCGGATTCGCCGAAGGGCGGCACCCAGGACGACTCGAGCGTGGGGATCGTGGCGCGCAGCGGGGCGCCGGTGTGCAGCGAATACTTGAAGTCCGGGGGAAACCAGGCGCCGCTGCTGGGATCGTGGCGCGCTTCGATCAAGCGCGCGACGTCGGCTGCGGGGACGCTGGCTGCGACCACGGAACCAGCCCGGGTCGCGACGAGGCGCCATTCCTCGGACACCCGGTCGCGCAACCATGTCCCGGAACCCAGCTGCCACCGCTCGGTCTGCTCTTCCACTGCTCGCCTCCTAGCGGTCGTCCGGCTCACCAACCGCCGGTCGCGAAAGCCATTGGACGCGCCAGACGCTGGAAATGAACCGGACAAACCCTATCCCGGAGGCGATCACGCGGGATCGCCGCAAAGGCAGCTCAGCAGCTCGGCTGCTCAGCTGATCGTTGCCGAGTTGCCGATGCCGAGTTGCCGAGTTGCCGAGTTGCCGAGTTGCCGAGTTGCTCGGTTGCTCAGTCGCCGAGTCGTGACCGAGCCCGGCCCGGATCCCCGCTCACTTGCCGAACCACTTGGCCACGTGCTGCCACGCGCGCAGCATCAGGCCCGAGCGTTCCACTTCGGCTTGCGCAACGAGCGGTGCTTCTCCCACCGGCTTGCCGTTGGAGGTCGCGACCACCTTGCCGATCACGGCACCCTTGGCCACCGGCGCTTCCAGGTCCGGCTTGACCTGCGCCGATGTCTCCACTTTCTGGCCGCGCGGAACGACCAGCGTCCAGGGCGATCCCAGGCCGGCGGCAACGGAGTCGGCCTTGCCGAAGCTGACCTTGGCCGTCGTGACCACCGTGTTCGGCTGCAGCGGCGTGGCCTGCTCGAAGTTGCCGAAGCCCCAACCGAGCAGCGTGCGCGTCTCGTCGGCGCGCGCCTGGGCGCTGCTGGTGTTGAGGATGACCGTGATGAGGCGCATCCCGTTGCGCTTGGAGGAAGTGACGAGGCAGTAGCCTGCATCCTGGGTGTGGCCCGTCTTCAGTCCGTCCACCGTGGGATCGGTGTAGAGCAGCGCGTTGCGGTTGCCCTGCTTGATGTTGTTGTACTTGAATTCGCGCTCCGCGTAGATCGGGTAGTAGTCGGCGCTGTCGTGGATGATCGCGCGCGCCAGGATGGCGAGGTCGCGCGCGGACGCCTTGTGCGCCGGGTCGGGCAGGCCGGTGGCGTTCACGAAATTCGTGTGCGTCATCCCGAGGCGCTTGGCTTCGGCGTTCATGAGCGCGGCGAACCCCGCTTCGGAGCCGGCCATGTGCTCGGCGATCGCCTTGGACGCGTCGTTGCCCGACTGGATGATGATGCCGCGCAGGAGGTCGATCACCGTGGCCTGGCCATTCAGCGGCAGGTACATGCAGGACTCCGTGCTCGATCCCCGGCACCAGGCGTTCTGGCTGACGGTGACCAGGTCGTCCTTTTTCAGCTTGCCCGAGCGAAGGGCCTGCTCGACCAGGAAGCTCGTCATCATCTTGGTCAGTGACGCGGGCGGCAGCGGTTCGTCGGGGTTGGACGAGGCGAGCACCTGTCCGGAGTCGAAGTCCATGAGCAGCCAGGCCTTGGCGGGCAGCGTCGGCGGGCCGCCGGGAGTCTGACTCGCCGCCGGCGCCGCGGCAGGCGCCGGGGCGGCCTTCTTGTGGGCGGCGGGCTTGGCCCGGTGGGTGGCCGCGAGCGACACCGAGCTGGGAAACAGGGCGCCCGCGGCGATGGCGGACGAGAGGGAAAGGATGAGGAGGCTCTTGGATTTCATGGCGGTCGTGGGGAAGACCGACCATTGTCGCGGATGCGAGAGTCGCGCTATCGGTCGCGTCGGCCTGGGCGTCGAGGCAGTGCCCACGGCGCGCTTGTCGCCGGTCAACGCGTCAGTGATGCGGAACGGCAGCGTGCACCGAAGCGTCGCACCCCTCGGCGGCCGGCGATTCGTCGACGTGCGGGCGCAGCGCGCCGGGAATGCGCTGCTGCCGGAGTCCGCCGTTCTCGAGCCAGTGCCGCGTGCTCTGCGCGGCGCGTTCGATCAGCTCGGGCGCCCGGGTGAAGTCGTAGGCCGAGACCGCCAGTGGGCACAAGGGCGGCACCGTCGCGACCTCGACGCGATCGGCCAGCTGCTCCAGGTCGCGCACCAGCTGGCGCGCCACCAGCAGGTTCAGTGCATGGAACGCACTGGCGAGCGCTCCCGTGGGCGCGGTTCTCAGTGCGCACGCGAAGCCGGTGGGCAGGACGACCAGGCGCGTGCATCCGAGCGCCAGCGCCGCCATCACCGGCGTGTTGGTGGCGACGGCGCCGTCGATGAGGTACTGGTCGCCGATGCGCACGGGCGGAAAGGCGCCCGGAATGGCGCAACTGGCCAGGATGGCTTCGGCGGCGGGTCCCGATGACAGCAGCACCGACGCGCCGGTGAGCAGATCCGTCGCCGCGACGTGCACGGGAATCCGCGTGTCCTGCAGCTGCGGGTGGGCAAGGTGGCGGGCAATGAGGCCGCGCAGGCCGCTCGGGTCGACCAGCGACGCCGATCCCATGAAGACGCCGAACAGGTGGCGCGGCGACAGCGGAAATATGTCGCTGCGCCGCAGCCCGCACCAGACCGCCTCCAGCCGCGCCACGCCGGCGGGCGTGGGATCGCTGCAGAAGTAGATGCCGTTCAGCGCGCCGACCGAGGCGCCCACCACCAGGTCCGGTACCACGCCGTGCGCCACGAGTTCGCGCAGCATGCCCACCTGGATGGCGCCGAAGCTGCCGCCGCCGGCCAGCACGAAAGCGGTCTTCTCCTGGACGCCGGCTGCCATGGTGCTGCCTCCTCAATAGCCGTGGAATTCCTCGCTGCGGATGTCGTCGCTGTCGACCCCGGCGCGCTCCAGCGTGTCGCGCACGGCGCCGACCATCGCCGGCGGGCCGGCCACGTAGTAGATGGGTTCCGGCAGCTCCGCGCCGATCCGCTTCAGGAGTGCTTCGTCGATCGTGCCGGTTTCACCCCGCCACGGCAAGCGGGACTCCTGCATCCGCGTCATGGTGGCGACCAGGCGGAAGTTGCGGTTCTCCCCTTCCAGCCGCTGCAGTTCGGACAGGAAGGCGGCGTCCTCGGGCCGCCGGTTCGCGTACAGCAGGACCAGGCGCTGCTGCAGCGCGTCGTGCGCGGCGTGCCGCAGCATGCTCATGAAAGGCGTGATGCCGATGCCGCCGGCAATGAAGACGGCAGCGCGTCCCAGCTTGTTGTGCAGGGTCAGCGAACCGAACGGGCCGTCGACGCCGGCGGCCGCGCCGACGGGCAGGCTTGCCAGTGCGTTCTTGAACGCGCTGTCCCGCATGCGCGTGGCCACCACCAGTTCGCCCTCGTGCGGCGCGCTGACGATGGAGAACGCGTGGCGCGGCGCCTCCGTGTCGGCGACGGCCGGATCCGGCAGGATCAGGTCGATCGCCTGCCCCGGCCGGAAGCTGAAGCCGGCCGGCTTGTCGAAATGGAAGGCCATCGTGCCGTGGGCGACTTCCTCGCGGCGTTGCAGGTGGACGGTCATGGCGGTCATGAAGCGGCTCCTCGGCCGCCCGGGCGCGTGCGGAATGCGTCGTGGTCGCGGGTGAGGCCTTCCCTGTCATGGATGCCACGGACGAGGAAAGCGTTCCAAGCCCCTGCACCCGACAGGGTGGGCATCCCCGCTGCCCGATCCGGCTGCGGTTGCCTACTCCGTCGCGTCCGCGTTCGCCGCGCGCAGCGGCTCCGACACTTCCATCCAGTCCAGGTCGTTCTCCAGGGTGTGGAAGGCGTCGTCGCCGATGTCGCCGCTGTCGCGCAGTGCCAGCAGCTCCTGCCGCGCGGCGCCCAGCGCGGCGCGGGTCGCGGTCTCGTACTCGGCGCCGAAGGACGCGTGCGGGCCTTCGCTGCGCTGCGGCTGCCCCAGGCGGATCTTCAGGTCCTTGCGCACCAGGTCCACGGCCGGCGAGCCGCCTGCGGGCAGCTGCGCATACGCCGCGGCCAGCATGCGCTGCCGCGCCGCATGCTCCTCGCGCGCGACCGGGTCGTCGTCGCGCAGGTTCAGGACGCGCAGCAGTGCCTTCAGGGTCAGGCCCTGGATCAGCAGGGTGCCCAGCACCACCGAGAACGCCGTCAGCACGATCAGGTCGCGGGCGGGAAAGCCTTCGGGCAGCGCCAAGGCCGCGGCCAGCGTGACGATGCCGCGCATGCCGGCCCACGAGATCACCAGCCCGCTGCCGACGGTGGGCCGCAGCATGGGCCGCGGCGGACGGAAGCCGTAATGCCGGTCGCGCCAGCGGATCGCCGCGTTGAAGGTCATGTGCCAGGCGATGCGCACCAGGATCACCGTGGCCAGCACGGCGGCCGCCACCAGCAGGTACTGCTCGCGCGCCGGCGGCGCCAGCTCCACCAGGATGGGGCGGATCTGCAGGCCGATGAAGATGAAGGCGAAGATGTTCAGCGCGAAGATGGCCGTGGCCCACACCGCGTTGGTGGGAATGCGGATGCGGGCCGGCGTGCGCGCGGGCGCCGTTCGCCCCAGGGTCATGGCGAAGCACACCGTGGTCAGCACGCCGGACAGTCCCACGTGCTCGGCCACCAGCCACACGGTGAACGTGCCCACGAACTGCAGGATGATGGCCGTGGGGATGTGCTGCACGTGGTCCAGCAGTCGCTGCATCAGCCAGCCCAGCGCCGGCCCCGCCACCACGCTGCCCAGCACCGCGAGCAGGAAGGTGGGCGCCACGGCCTGCACCGAGAATCCGCCGGCAGCCACGGCTCCGACGGCCAGGCGGTAGATCAGCAGCGCGCTGGCGTCGTTCAGCAGGCTCTCGCCTTCCAGGATGCCCAGGATGCGCTGCGGCGGATGCAGCGGACGCAGCACCGCGGTGGCCGCCACCGCATCGGGCGGGGCGACGATGGCGCCCAGCGCGATCGCCGCCGCCCAGGGCAGGCCCGGCACGAGCGCGTGGGCGACGGCGGCGACCGCCAGCGTCGTGAGGCCTACCGCGACGACCACCAGGCCGACCAGGGGCGCCCAGTTGTCGCGCAGGTCGCGCAGGGAAGCGTCGTAGCCGGCGTCGACCAGCACCGGCGCCACGAACAGGGCCAGCACCAGTTCCGGCGGCAGGAAGGGACTGGGCGCGCCCGGGAGCAGGGCCAGCAGCGCGCCGCCGATGGCCAGGAACACGGGGTAGGGCGCGCCCACCCGGCGTGCGGCGGCGGCAAGCACCACGGCGGCGGCAAACAGGACAAGGATGTGTTCGAGTCCACGCACGAGGCGGAGTATGGCGGTCCTTTCCCATCCCCTGGGCGACGCCGGTTGGCTCGCCGGATCCAGCCCCGCTGTGCTCATGCGTGAGCCTGCTGCACCGCAATGGCAGCAACCGGCTGGCGTCGGGCGCCGCGCCGGCCTACAGTGGCGTTCCCGCACCAGGAGGAAAGCACCCATGCCGATTCGCATTGCATCATTGACCAAGAGGATCGAGGCCAACGGCCAGGCGCTGCATCGCGCGAAGCAGGCCCGGATGGAGACGGCGGCGGCGGACCAGGCGCCGTCCGCGGCCGAGACCGCCCTGATCGAGGAGCGCCGCCAGCTCAAGGAGGAGCAGGTCAAGCGCAAGGAGCAGGCGCTGCAGCCCAAGCCGACCGCCCTCGACCGGCTGGTGCGCACGCACCATCCCCAGGCCAAGGACAAGCCCAAGGCCAAGGAGGGCGCGCACGACGCCAAGGACACCAAGAAGCCCAAGGCGCGCAAGTCGCGCGCCGAGAAGCATGCGGAGAAGGCCGCGGCGCTGGAGGCCGCTCGCAGGTCGCCGAAGAAGCCGGCGAAGTGAGCCTGCCCAGCTACGAAGAGGTGCAGGCCGCCGCCCGGCGCATCGAAGGCCAGGCCCACAAGACCCCCGTGATCACCTCGCGCACCGTCGACGAGGAGTTGGGTGCGCGGGTGTTCTTCAAGTGCGAGAACCTGCAGCGCATGGGGGCCTTCAAGTTCCGCGGCGCGTTCAACGCGCTTTCGCGCTTCGACGAGCGCCAGCGCAAGGCCGGGGTGGTCGCGTTCTCGTCGGGCAATCATGCGCAGGCGATCGCGCTGTCGGCCCGGATCCTCGGGATCCCGTCCACCATCGTGATGCCGCACGACGCGCCGGCGGCCAAGGTCGCCGCCACCCGGGGCTATGGCGGCCAGGTGGTGAGCTACGACCGCTACACCGAAGACCGTGAGCAGATCGGACGCGACCTGGCCGAGAGGCACGGGCTGACGCTGGTTCCGCCCTACGACCACCCGGACGTGATCGCCGGGCAGGGCACCGCGGCCAAGGAACTGTTCGAGGAAGTCGGGGAGCTCGATGCCTTCTTCGTCTGCCTGGGCGGAGGCGGCCTGCTCGCGGGGTCCGCGCTGGCCACCCGGGCGCTGTCGCCGCGCTGCAAGCTGTATGGCGTCGAGCCGGAGGCGGGCAACGACGGCCAGCAGTCCTTCCGGTCCGGTGCGATCGTCCACATCGACACGCCCCGGACCATCGCGGACGGCGCGCAGACCCAGCACCTGGGACACCTGACCTTTCCCATCATCCGGCGCGACGTCGACGACATCCTGACCGTGTCGGATGCGCAGCTGGTGGAGCGCATGGCGTTCGCGTTCACGCGCATGAAGCTGGTCATCGAGCCGACCGGCTGCCTGGGCTTCGCCGCCGCACTGGCGATGAAGGAACAGCTGAAGGGCCGGCGCGTGGGCATCCTGGTCAGCGGCGGCAACGTCGACCTGGAGCGCTTCTGCAGCCTGGTGGCGACGTGACGGCTACGTGACGCGCCAGGGGGCGCTAGTGCTTGCCCTGGCCGCGCTCGTCGCCCTGGTCGTGGTCCTTCCCGCGGCCGTTGCCGTTGCCGTGCCCTTTCCCTTGGCCCTGGCCTTGCCCTTGTTCGTGCGGTGCGGGCCTGCCGCCGTGCGCGGCCTCGTTCGGGCCGGGGCGGGGGCCTGGCTGCTGCGCATGCGGGGCGGGTCCGCCCTGCTGCACGCGCGGCCCGGGGCCTGGCATCGCCTGCGCCTGCTGGTGTTGCTGCACCACCGCCTCGCGCGGCTGGTAGCTGTAGTGGCGCGTCTGCAGTTCGGGCTGGCGTTGCGGCGGGGGATAGCGTGTTCCCGAGTACTGGCGCTGGTAGGCGGGCAGCGGCGCGGGCGCCGGCGTGAACCTGCGGTCCCACTGGTTCCAGCCGCTGTGGCGGCGATCCCAGTCGTGCCCCCAGTGCTCGCCCCAGCGCGGCGCGTAGGCCGGCTGCCAGCCGTGGAAATAGCGCGGCGGATTGCGGTAGTAGCGCACCGGCACGCGCAGCACGTACACCGGGACGGCATCGGGCGCGACCACCCACCACGGGCCGTTGTACCAGGAGCTCGCGTACCAGTTGTCGCCCTGGAACACCCAGTACATGCCGTCGTAGAAGAAGTAGTTCGAGCCGAGGGACGGCGCGTAGTACACCGGGTAGCCGGGCACGCGCACGAGCTGTGGGTACACCGGCACGTTGATGCCGATGGACAGGCCCGGCGAGGACAGCCCGAAGCTGACCTGCGCGCCGGCCGAGGCCATCGACAGCGCCATCGACAGCAGGACGATCAGTTTGCGCATGGCTTCATTTCCCCTTGGTTCCCAGCAGCAGGAGCGCGCCGCCGATCACCAGTCCCGCGACGCCGGCCCACACCGGAATGTTCACGGTCTTGTTCTCCTTGACCGTCAGTTCGATCGGACCGATCTTCGCCTTCTGCGTGTCCTGCGTGTAGCTGAAGCCGCCGTAGAGCAGGGCGAGCACGCTCGCGACGATGAGCACGATGGCCGTGAGCCGGATGCCGTTCATATGGAATTCCTTGGTGGATCGTGCGCGCGGCAAGAACACCGGCCACGATGGAACAAGGCACAGCCTAGCCCTTCCGGGGGCCGCCATCCGTGCGGTCCCGTACACAACCCGCACCGACGGTGGCGTTACCGCGCCAGAAGGATGCGCGGTGCGCGATCCACTGTCCCTCGCCAGGTCCAGCACGCTGTTCGTTACGACTTCGTGGCCAGGCCGAACGGCGCGCCCGCATGGAGGGGCTGGACGTCGGTCGCGGGCCGGGAGGCGGGGTGCAGTCGCGGCGTGGCGCTGGACTCGGCGCGGTGCACGGACATCTGGATGACGTCGACCGTGTCCGCCAAAGGGTGGCGATACAGCAGCTGGCCGTTGAGGGCGCCGCCGCCCTCGACCTTCAGCAGCGCGGTCGCCACGGACGCCGTCGCCTTGCCCGAGGGCGACAGGTTCAGGGCGGCATACCCGCCGGTGACTTTGCCCGTGACCTGCAGGTTCAGGTCGAACGACTGTCCTGCGGACTGGTTGCGGATCATCATGAGTCCGCGCAGGTCGGCACTGTGCTGCTTCAGGTTGAGCGCGACTTCGCTCCACTCGCCGGAGGCCGGCACGCTGCCTGTTCCCAAACCTTTCCACTCGCCGGAAATGTTTACCCCTCGATACCTCCAGCGCCGGACCAGCGGCGGCACGGTCTGCAGCCACAGCCGGCCGAGGACGAACACGAAGAATGCGGCGAACAAGCCGCAAGCCGCGCCGACGAGGGTGAGGAAGTAGTTTTCTGCCATGGGGTCCTGCAAGGGTTGAACGGGTCTGCCTGGCCGCTTGCGGCGGGCGCGAGGTCGGCCGGGCGGCAGCGCGCAATCTGCCACGCGATGCGCAAGTCGATGTTTGCGGATGCAACCGCCCCCGGCAGCCGGCTGCGCGCACTGCGAGACGCGGAAGCGCCCGTTTGTTTGCGCCGCGTCAATGGGGCCGGCCGGCGCGGGAGTACCTTGAAGTCCCCATCGCCGGAGGCATCGAATGAAGGTCATGCTGGTCACCGCCCTGTTCCTTGCGGCCGGTGCCTGCGGGCCGGCCTTCGCCAACGCGAAGCTGGCCGAGAAAAAGCAGTGCATGCAGTGCCACGCCGTGGACCGGTACGTGATCGGCCCGTCGTTCGAGGCCATCAAGGCGGTCTACAAGCCCATGAAGTCGCCCGAGAAGAAACTCATCGACGTGATGCGCCTGGGCAGCGACGCCAACCTGGGACCCCACTGGGGCGCGGCGAGGATGCCCAATGACAGCGAGCGGCCGCTGATCAGCGACGAGGAAGCCAGGCAGCTGGCGCGCTGGATCCTGTCACTGCCCTGAGCCGTAGCGCCGGCCTGGAACTTTCGCGCGGGGCATCCAGTGCACGTGGCCGGCCGCACCCCTCTACTTCCTGCCGCCCCGCTTGGGCGCCAGCACGGCAGGAATCGTGTTCAGGAAGGCCGAGACGTGCAACGCGATCACGTCGCGCACGCCGATGGAGGTGCCGTCGCCGTAGACGTGGCGGCGGATCGCCAGGTGCGAGATGTTGCCGTGCAGGACCCAGCCGATCTCCTGCGCCAGGCCGGCATCGGCCGGTGTCTCCAGCCCGCAGTCGAACGCGGCCTCCTCGACGATGGTCTGCAGCAGCGTGCGGATGATCGCCGCGATGTAGGTGGGCGCAATCTCCACTTCGGCCAGCGAGGCGTAGAGGAACAGCCGCAGCCAGCGCCGCGTGAGGATGGTGTCGTAGTACTCGCCGTAGAAGTTGTTCAGGCGCTCGGCCAGCGGCACCTTGCGGTCGCGCAGCTGCACGAACCAGATCGCCTTGAAGGGGCCGGCGATCTCGGCCTCGTACACGGCGTTGATCAGCGCTGCCTTGTTGGGAAAGGCGCTGTACAGCAGGCGCTGCGACACGCCGCAGGCCTCGGCCAGTGCGCGGGTCTGGGCCGTCAGCCCGTACTCCGAAAAGAACTCGAAGGCCTTGGCCTGGATCTGCGCCTTGCGTTCGGCCGCGGGCAGGCGCGCGGTGGCGCGGCGCTTGCCGTTGGCGGGCTTGTCGGCCGGGGGCGGCCGCTTCGACGACAGGACTGCGGACTTGGCTTTCATCGGTCGGCGCGCACGGCAGGGCGCGCGAAATCGGTGGACACGGCCAGCACTCTAGCGGCAAAATCATATCGTCAAGTGACGATTTAAGCGAGCCATGCATGACGACATGGGCATGGACACAACGAAGGAGCGGGCGTGATCTACGAAATGCGGACCTACCAGGTCCAGCCGGGCAAGGCCGGCGAATTCCTCAAGATGTACCAGGAGCGGGGGCTGCCCCTGATCTCGCGCTACGCCAAGCTGGTGGGCTGCTGGACCAAGGAGAGCGGGGTGCTCAACTCCGTCGTCTTCCTGTGGGCCTACGACGACCTGGGCCACCGCACGGGGCAGCGCGCCAAGATGGCCAAGGACGCGGAGTGGACCGCCTTCGTGCCGTCCATGCTGCCCTACCTGGTCCACCAGGAAAGCGTGTTCCTGGCCCCGGCCGCGTTCTCGCCACTGGCGTAGGGGCACGCATGCCGGTCAGCGTCTTCGACCTGTTCAAGGTCGGCATCGGCCCGTCCAGCTCGCACACGGTGGGGCCGATGCGCATCGCCCTGCGCTTCGTGCGCGCGCTGGCAGAGGCCGGCCGGCTGGAGTCCGTCGCGCGCATCGAGGCGCACCTCTACGGCTCGCTCGCGCTGACCGGGCGCGGCCATGCGACCGACCGCGCGGTGCTGCTCGGCCTGATGGGGCAGGACCCGGAGACGGTGGACATCGCCCAGGCGAACGCCTGGCTGGAGGCCGTCGCCCGCTCCGGCGAGATCCGCCTGCTCGGGCGGCACGCGGTGCCGTTCCGCCAGCGCGAGGACCTGCTGTTCCACGAGCGCGAGAGCCTGGAGCTGCATCCCAACGGCATGCGGCTGCTGGCCCGCGACGCCGCGGGCCAGGTGGTCGCGAGCCAGGTCAGTTACTCGGTCGGCGGCGGCTTCGTCGCGACGGAGGAGGAACTGCGCCACCCCGCGACCGCTGCTGCGTGCGTCGACTGGCCGCATCCCTATCGCTCGGCCGACGAATTGCTGCGGCGCTGTGCCGCCCGCGGCATCGGCATCGCGCAACTGGCGCGGGAGAACGAGCTCGCGCTGCGGCCGGCCGCGCAGCTCGATGCGGGCCTGGACCGGATCCGCCAGGTGATGTTCGACTGCATGGACCGCGGCCTGGCCGCGCACGGCGAGTTGCCGGGTCGGCTGGGCGTGCAGCGGCGCGCCGCCGTGCTGCACGAGGCGCTGCAACGCCACGGTGCGCAGCCCCTGCGCGAGCTGGACTGGGTCAATGCCTACGCGGTGGCCGTCAACGAGGAGAACGCCGCCGGCGGCCGGGTCGTCACCGCGCCCACCAACGGCGCCGCGGGCGTGCTGCCGGCCGTGCTGCGCTTCCACGAGCGCTTCCATGCGGGAGGCGACACCGCGCGCAGCCACGACTTCCTGCTGACCGCCGCGGCGATCGGCTCGCTCTACAAGGAGAACGCCTCGATCTCCGGCGCCGAGGTGGGCTGCCAGGGCGAGGTGGGCGTGGCCGCCTCGATGGCGGCGGCGGGGTTGGCCGCCGCGCTGGGCGGCTCGCCGGAGCAGGTGGAGAACGCCGCCGAGATCGCCATGGAACACCATCTGGGGATGACCTGCGACCCGGTCGGTGGCCTGGTGCAGGTGCCCTGCATCGAGCGCAACGCCATGGGTGCGGTGAAGGCGATCAATGCCGCCCGCCTGGCCCTGGCCGGCGACGGGCGCCACCTGATCACCCTGGACCGCGTGATCGCCACCATGAAGGCGACCGGCGCCGACATGCACCACAAATACAAGGAGACGTCGCTGGGCGGGCTGGCGGTCAGCGTCGTCGCCTGCTGATAGGGAATTCCCGAGGATTTCGTTGTCGTCACTTGACGATATAGATGAATTCCGAAAACAATCGATGTATGGGTCGGGCAAGCGGCAACGGGCCGCCTGCCTGCGGTCCGGCCGGCTCGGCACGTCGCGATGCGAACGCCCGCTGCAGCCATTCCTGAGGAGTGAGAGGCATGAGCAACACCTGGAACGGCGCCCCTTCACGGCGCGACTTCCTGAAGGCGGCGGGAGCGGCGGGCGCGGCGGCGGGCGGCATGCTGTCGCTCGACGCGCTGGCGCAGTCGGGCGCGCTGAACATGTACACGTGGTCGGCCGCGGTGGACCTGGTCAAGAGCCACCTGACCGCCTTCGAGGCCAAGACGGGGATCAAGGTGAACTACAACACCTCGCCCTGGGCCCAGTACCGCGACACCATGATCACCAAGTTCGTGGCCAAGGCCCCGGTCGACGTGCTGTGGGTGTCCGACAGCTGGCTGCCCGAGTGGGCCGAGGCCGGCTGGATCGCGCCCGTCAACCAGTTCCCCGACCTCCTCAAGTACAACGCCGACGCCGACAAGTTCTGCACGGACTCGATGACGTACAAGGGCAGGCAGTACGGCCTGACCTACTACTCCGACTACATGGCCTTCTTCTACGACGCCGAGATGCTCAAGAAGGCCGGCATCAAGGAGCCGCCGAAGACCTGGGACGAGGTGCTGCAGCAGTCGCTCAAGATCAAGTCGGCCGGACTGTCCGAGTATCCGATGATGCTGTCGATGGCCCGCGAGAGCTGGCTGATCGAGTTCCTGTCCGCCATGGTGTTCTCGCACGGCGGCCGCTTCGTGGACGACAAGGGCGTCGCGGCCCTGGCGCAGCCCAATGGCGGCGCGCAGCGCGCGATGCAGTGGGTCGCCGACGCGGTGCAGAAGCACAAGATCATCTCCCCGGCCTGCGTGGAGACCGGCGAGCTGAACGGCCTGAAGGCTTTCGGCGCGGGCAACCATGCGTTCGCCCTGCTCAGCCGCTATCGCATCCGCACGCTCAACGATCCCAAGCAGTCGCCCATCGCCGGGCGCGTGCAGCAGGCGCTGATGCCCGCCGGCCCCGGCGGCTCCAACGCCACCGTCGGCTGGATGCGCTTCCACGGCATGACGCCGCAGGCCGCTGCCGACAAGACCCGCGCCGCCAACGCCGCGAAGCTGATCGAGTGGTTCGGCGGCAAGGCCGGCAGCCAGTACCAGTTCCAGAAGATGCTGTTCAACGACCTGGGCTCGGGCTTCGGCATTCCCTCGATGTTCAAGGACCCCGAGGTGCAGGCCAGCTACGCCAAGTACGCGGACATCCGGATCTTCGAGGCGCAGCAGAAGCTCGCGCGCAAGAAGGACGTCATCGCCCGCTGGTTCGGTGAATGGGACGAGGTCAACGGCACGGCCTGGCAGTCGGCCGTGATCGGCAAGTCCACCGTGGCCGCGGCGCTGAAGAAGTCCGCCGACTCCTGGAACGAACTGCGCAAGGACACGTGAAGACGACCGCCGGGCCCGCGTTCGCCGTGGACGCGGTCCCCTTCCCCCCTGCCGCCGACCGCCCCGCAGCCCAGCCGCGCAAGGGCTGGCTGCGCTACCCGTCCAGCGCCTACGACCAGCGCAGCGCGATGCTGTTCCTCACGCCGATGGTCGTGGTGCTGATGACGGTGGCGGTGTTCCCCGTGCTGTATTCCTTCTGGATCAGCCTGTTCGACCTGAAGCTCACGCGCCCCAACCGCGTGCCCTTCGTCTGGTTCGACAACTACGCCAAGGTCTTCCAGGACCCGCTGTTCTGGGAGTCGGTGCTGCGCACCGTCAACTTCACCGTGCTGTCGGTGCTGGCCATCATGGTCATCGCCACGCTGATGGCGCTGCTGCTCAACCAGGAATTCCGCGGCCGCCGCGTGCTGTCGGCGATCCTGCTGATCCCCTGGGCCATTCCCTACGTGGCCAACGGCCTGATGTGGAAGTGGATCTACGACTCGGGCTACGGCGCGCTCAACGGCCTGCTGCTGCAGCTGGGCTTCATCGACAAGTACCTGGTGATGCTGGGCGACACGAACAAGACGCTGCCGCTGATCACCAATGCCTTCGTCTGGAAGGAAGTGCCGCTGGCCACCATCCTGCTGCTGGTGACGCTCAAGTCGATCCGGCCGGACCTGTACAGCGCCGCCAAGGTGGACGGCGCCAACGTCTGGCAGCGCTTCATCCACATCACGCTGCCCTCGCTGGTGCCCGGCTTCGCGCTGGTGGTGATCTACGAAACGATGATGGCCATCCGCCACTTCGACCTGTTCTTCGTTCTGACCGAAGGCGGTCCCGCCGAGGCGTCCCACGTGGTGGCCTGGCAGGTGTACGTGGAGACCTTCCGCAAGCTGGCCTTCGGCACCGGTGCCGCGCTCGCCTACATCATGGCCCTCGCGACCTTCGTGCTGGCCTGGTCCATCATCCGCGCCACGAGCCGCAAGCTCTGAGCGCCCCGGGTCCCTCCATGAACAAGATCCTTCCCGGCCGCAACACGCTGCTGTTCATCGGCTCGCTGCTGTTCTCGCTGTACGTGCTGGCGCCGATCGGCTGGCTGGTCTCGTCCTCGATGCAGACCGAGGCGGAGATCACTTCGGTGCCGCCGCACTGGGTGCCGCACGCGCCCACGCTGCAGAACTTCGAGGCCATCTTCAAGGCCACCGACGAAAAGGTGACCTACGAGACGCGCAAGCAGGGCGACACGGCCACCGGCGGCTTCATCCCCTCGACGGCCGCCAACCTGCTGCCGGCCATGAAGAACAGCTTCATCGTCGCCATCGCGGTGGTGATCCTGAACCTGCTGGTGAGCGTGCCGGCGGCCTATGCGCTGGCCAAGATCCGCTTCATCGGCCGCACCACGTCCATCTACTTCATGCTGTCGACGCGGGTCATCCCCGACATCGCGCTGGTGGTTCCGTTCTTCCTGTTCGTGCAGAAGCTGGGGCTGATGGACAACCTGCTGTCGCTGGTCATCACCTACCTGGCGATCACGGTGCCCTTCAGCATCTTCATCCTGACCGGCTACTTCGAGTCGCTGCCCGACGAGCTGGACAAGGCGGCGCGCGTGGACGGCTGCTCGCGGCTGCAGACGCTGCTGCTGGTGTTCCTGCCGCTGGCGCTTCCCTCGCTGGTGGCGGTGGTGCTGTTCACCTTCCTCACCAGCTGGAACGAGTTCCTGCTGGCGCTGATGTTCACGCAGACGCCGGCCTCGCAGACCATGCCCATCGTGGTCGCGTCGTTCACCTCCGACTTCAACATCAGCTTCTCGTTCATCAATGCCGCCGGCGTGCTGGCGATCGTGCCTCCGGTGCTGATCGCCATCGTGTTCGA
Source organism: Ramlibacter sp. P4_H7 (assembly GCF_056400765.1). Classification (NCBI taxonomy): domain Bacteria; kingdom Pseudomonadati; phylum Pseudomonadota; class Betaproteobacteria; order Burkholderiales; family Comamonadaceae; genus Ramlibacter; species Ramlibacter sp. P4_H7. The sequence goes on along the minus strand of NZ_JBFUKP010000014.1, from coordinate 6,301 downwards.
GCGCTACATCGTGTCCGGCCTGACCGCCGGCGCCGTCAAGGGTTAAGGACCAGTCCATGGCACGCATCCAGTTCGAATCCGTCCGCAAGCAGTACCCCAACGGGTACACCGCGCTCGAGAACCTCAACCTCGACATCGCCGACAAGGAGTTCCTGGTCCTGCTGGGGCCGTCCGGCTGCGGCAAGTCCACCACGCTCAACATGATCGCGGGGCTGGAGGACGTCACCGACGGCAACCTGCGCTTCGACGCCGAGGTGATGAACACCACGCCGCCGCACAAGCGCGACGTGGCGATGGTGTTCCAGAGCTACGCGCTCTATCCGCACAAGACGGTGTACGACAACATCGCCTTCGGCCTGAAGATGCGCAAGTTCGCCAAGCCGGAGATCGACCGGCGCGTGCGCGACGCCGCCCGCCGCCTGGAGATCGAGCCGCTGCTGGACCGCCGGCCCGACCAGCTCTCCGGCGGACAGCGCCAGCGCGTGGCCCTGGGGCGCGCCATGGTGCGCCAGCCGCAGGTCTTCCTGATGGACGAGCCGCTGTCCAACCTCGACGCCGCGCTGCGCATCTCCATGCGCGCCGAGATCAAGCAGCTGCACCAGGCGATGCAGACCACCTTCGTCTACGTCACGCACGACCAGGCGGAGGCGCTGACGCTGGCCGACCGCATCGTCGTGATGCGCAGCGGCGTGGTGCAGCAGATCGGCGCGCCCGACGCGATCTACGAGCGCCCGGCCAACATGTTCGTCGCCTCCTTCCTGGGTAACCCGCCGATCAACTTCCTCAAGGGGCGGCTCACGCGCACGACCCAGGGCCTCATGTTCCGCAACGCCGGCACCATGCTCACCCTGCCGGACGAAGCGGCGCAGAAGCTGTCCGGCTACGACGGTCGGGAGGTGGTGCTGGGCATCCGCGCGGAGGACGTGACGGAGGAGATCGGTGCGCCCGACAACGGATTCCTCACCGGCCGCATCCTGTCGGTCCTGCCGGTGGGCTCGGACCAGTTCCTGGAGATGGAAGTCGCGGACGCCAAGCTGTTCTTCCGGGTCGGCAAGGAGTGCCAGTACAAGGCCGGCGACCAGGCGAGGCTCGCGATCAGCATGCACCGCCTGCACGTGTTCGACCCGGACACCACGCAGAACCTGCTGTGGTCCTGAAGAGCCTGTGAAGCCCGCTGCCTTCAGCTACCACCGGCCCGCTTCGGTCGACGAGGCGCTGGCGCTGCTCGCGCGATTCGGCGCCGACGCCAAGCTCATCGCCGGCGGCCAGAGCCTGGTGCCGATGATGAACATGCGCCTGGCCAGCCCGGCGCAGCTGGTGGACATCAACGACCTGAGCGAGCTGGCGCAACTGCGCGTGCGCGGCGACCACCTGGAGGTGGGCGCGCTGGCGCGCCACCGCGCGATCGCCGAATCCGCGCTGGCGGCCGAGCACTGTCCGCTGCTGGTGCAGGCGACGCGCACCATCGGCCATGACGCGATCCGCGAGCGCGGCACCGTGGGCGGCAGCCTGGCGCATGCGGACCCGGCGGCACAGCACGCGCTGGTGGCGGTCACGCTCGGCGCGCGGCTGACGCTGGCGCGCCAGGGGAGCCAGCGTGTGGTGGAGGCGAGCGAATTCCTGCAGTCGGCGATGACCACGGCGCTCGCGCCGGATGAGATGGTGGTGTCGGTGCGTTATCCGTGCGCAGTTGCCGGCGAGGTCTCGGCCTACCGCATGTTCAACCAGCGCCACGGCGACTACGCGATCGTGGCGGTGGCGGCGACGCTGACGCTCGCCGAAGGGCGCGTGACCGGAATGCGGCTGGGCGTGGGCGGCGTCGCCCCGGTGCCGCAGCGGCTGGACGCCGTGACGGCCGCCTTCCTTGGGCGCACGCCTTCGGTGGACTGGATCGCGGACGTGGCCCGGGCCGCGCGCGATGCGGTCACGCCGGAGGAGAACCCGCGCGTGCCGGCTCTGTACCGCAAGGAACTGACCGAAACCCTGGTGGCGCGCGCGCTCGCGCGCTGCGTCGAAAGAAGCGCGGTGCCCGCATGACGACCCAGCACATCACCCTCACCGTCAACGGGGACAACATCGAGTTCGAGGCGCCGGCACGCAAGCTGCTGTCCGATGCGCTGCGCGAGGACTGCGGCCTCACCGGCACCCACGTCGGCTGCGAGCACGGCGTGTGCGGCGCCTGCACCGTGCTGGTGGACGGCCGGCCCCAGCGCTCCTGCCTCAGCTTTGCCGTGCAGATGGAAGGCCACGACATCCAGACGGTGGAGTCGGTCGGCACGCCGCAGCAGCTGTCGGTGCTGCAGCAGGCGCTGCATGAGTGCCACGGCCTGCAGTGCGGCTTCTGCACGCCGGGCATCGTGATGACCTTCGAGCCCTTCCTGCAGGACAACCCGGACCCGACCGAGGCCCAGGTGCGCGAAGCGCTGTCGGGCAACCTGTGCCGCTGCACCGGCTACCAGAACATCGTCGACGCGATCCTGCTGGCCGCGCGCCGCCTGCGCGAGGGGGGGAGGTGATCCGATGAACGACACTGCGTTCCGTTCCATCGGCCGGCACGAACCGCGCCGCGAGGACGCGCGCCTGCTGACCGGCCGCGGCCGCTACATCGACGACATCGTGGTGCCCGGTGCGCTGCACGCCTGCTTCGTGCGCTCGCCGCATGCGCACGCGCGCATCGCCGCCATCGACACGGCCGCGGCGCTGGCGATGCCCGGCGTGGTCGCCATCTTCACCGGACGCGACATCGCACCGCACACGACGCGGCACCGCATGGCGCCGCCGATCGAGGGCCTGCAGCCGATGGAGTCGGACACGCTGCCGATCACCAAGGTGCGTTTCCAGGGCGACCCGGTCGCCTGCGTGATCGCGACCGACCGCTACCTGGCCGAGGACGCCGCCGAGCAGGTGGCCGTGGAGTACGAAGTGCTGCCGGCTGTCACGACGATGTGGCAGTCGCTCGCCGCCGACGCGCCGCTGGTGGACGAGGCGATGGCGTCGAACCTGCTGTCGCACCAGCAGGCGACTTACGGCGACGTGGACGCCGCGATGCGCGGCGCGCACCGGGTGATCGAGAGCACGTTCTCGATGCACCGTCAGACCCATCTGCCGATCGAGACGCGCGGCTGCATCGCCAGCTGGGACGCGGGCCGCGAGCACCTGCTGTTCCAGGTCGGCACGCAGGTGCCGCATCCCTACCGCACGACCCTGGCCGGGCGCCTGCGCCTGTCGGAGTCGCAGGTGACTGTGGCCTCGCCCGACGTGGGCGGCGGCTTCGGCCAGAAGATCGCGGTGTACCGCGAGGAGCTCACGGTGGCCGTGGCGGCCATGCAGCTGGGCCGCCCGGTGCGCTGGCGCGAGGACCGCATGGAGAACCTGCTGGCGTCTTCGCAGGCGCGCGAGGACCACTGCCGCACGCGGGTGGCCGTGGATTCGCAGGGCCGCGTGCTGGCGCTGGACCTGGAGATCGTCGAGGACTTCGGCGCCTACAGCTTCTACCCCGGCAACTACCTGGCGCGCGTGGTGGCGATGATCATCACCGGCCCCTACCGCATCGCCAACTACCGCTACGACGTGAAGGTGGTGCTGTCCAACAAGGTGGGCAACGGGCCGATGCGCGCGCCCATGGCCATCACCAGTTGGCTGATGGACGGAACGCTGGACAACGTCGCCCGCGAGCTGGGGCTGGACCCGGTCGCGGTGCGCCGCCTGAACATGCTGCAGCCGCGCGACTATCCCTACACCATGGCCACCGGCGAGGTGCTGGCCGACATCACGCCGCGCGAGACCATGGAAGGCGTGCTGGCGGCGATCGACTACGAGGCCTTCCGCGCGCGGCAGGCCCAGGCGCGCAGCCGCGGCGAGCTGCTGGGCCTGGGCATTTGCACCGTGGTGGAGTCGACCACCTATGGCTCCAAGTTCTACAAGGCTGCCGGCATCCCCGGCTCCGGCCACGAGGCGGCCTGGGTGCGCATCGAACCTTCGGGCGTGGTGAGCGCCTCGGTGGGGCTGGGCGCGACCGGGCAGGGCTACGAGACGGCGCTGTCGCAGGCGGTCGCCGAGGGCCTGGGCGTGCCGTCCTCGTGCGTGAAGATCCACCTGGGCCACACCGACATCGCGCCCTACGGCATGGGCAGTCGCGGCGCGCGCGGCGGCACGGCCGGCGGCGGCACGCTGTACCTGTGCGCGCAGGATGCGCGGCGCGCGGTGCTGGCGATCGCGGCGCACACCCTGCAGGTTCCGCTCGACGCGGTGCGCATGCAGGACGGCCGCGTACAGCGGCATGCGGACGGTGCCTGGCAGGACGCCGGCCTGGCGCTCGCGGACATCGCGCGCGTGGCCTACCTGGACCCGCTGGCGCTGCCGCCCGGCATGAGCCCGGGCCTGGAGTTCCACAAGACCTACGAGCCGCCGCCCATGACGTACTCGAATTCGAGCCACGCCTGCATCGTGCGTCTCGATGCGGCGACGGGCGCCGTGCGGATCGAGCGCTACGTCGCGGCGGAAGACTGCGGCACGGTGCTCAGCCCGGTGGTGGTGGAGGGCCAGCAGCACGGCGCCATCGCCATGGGCCTGTCGGGCACGCTGATGGAGCACGTCCACTACGACGAGGCCACCGGACAAAACCTGTCCGGCTCGCTGGCCGACTACCTGGTTGCGACCGCGCACGAAATCCCGCGCTTCGAACTGATCCCCATGCACACGCCCAACCGCGCCACGCCGGCGGGCATCAAGGGCATGGCCGAGGGCGGCGTGATGGGATCGATCGGCGCGCTGATGAACGCGGTGAACGACGCGCTCGCGCCCCTGGGCGTGCGGGCCGACCGGCAGCCGCTGAGCCCCACCTACCTGCGCAGCCTGCTGCGCGGCAAGCAAGCGACGGAGAAGAAGGAATGACTGCAACGACCCCCAAGGCCCGCATCGGTTTCGTCGGGCTCGGCATCATGGGCCAGAGCATGGCCGGCCACCTGCTGGCTGCGGGCCATGCGGTGCGCGTGTACAACCGCTCGGCCGACAAGGCGAAGGCGCTGCTGGAGCGGGGCGCCACCTGGTGCGACACGCCCGGCGGCGTGGCCGCGGGCTCCGACGTGGTGATCACCATGGTCGGCTACCCGCGCGACGTGGAACAGGTCTGGCTGGGCGAGGACGGCATCCTCGCCACGGCCAAGGATGCGCTGCTGATCGACATGACCACCTCCAGCCCGGAACTGGCGCAGCGGCTGGCACGCGAGGCCGCGGCCCGCGGCTGCCGGGCGCTCGACGCGCCCGTCTCGGGCGGCGACATCGGCGCGCGCGAGGCGCGGCTGGCTATCATGGTGGGCGGCGACGCCGGCGCATTCGCCGAGGCGCTGCCCATCCTGCAGCTGATGGGCAAGACCATCGTGCACACCGGCGGACCCGGCACCGGCCAGCACACCAAGATGTGCAACCAGGTGGTGATCGCCTCCACCATCATGGGCGTGTGCGAGGGGCTTGCCTATGCGCGCAGCGCGGGGCTGGATCCGGACGTGGTCCTGCAGTGCATCTCCGGCGGCGCTGCCGGCAGCTTCCAGCTGAACGTGATGGGGCCGAAGATCGTGAAGGGCGACTTCGCGCCCGGCTTCATGATCGAGCACTTCCTGAAGGACCTGTCGATCGCGCTGGCGGAGGCGGACCGCATGTACCTGCAGTTGCCGGGCGCGGCGCAGGCGCGCCAGCTGTACGCCACGCTGGTCGAGCGCGGCCACGGCCGCGACGGCACGCAGGCGCTGTCGCTGCTGTATGGAGCGACGGCATGAGCATGGACATCACGGGCGAATACCTGGTCCCCGCCCCGCAGCAGCGGGTGTGGGAAGCCCTGAACGATCCGCAGGTGCTCAAGGCCAGCATCGCCGGCTGCCAGGCGCTGGAGAAGGTGTCGGACACCGAGTTCAACGCGATCGTCACCACCAAGGTCGGGCCGGTGTCGGCCACCTTCCGCGGCAACGTCAACCTGTCCGACCTGGACGCGCCCAACGGCTACACGCTCACCGGCCGCGGGCAGGGCGGCGCCGCCGGCTTCGCGAAGATGAGCTCGCGCGTCGCGCTGCTGCCGCAAGGCGAGCAGACCTTGCTGCGCTACACGGCGCAGGCGGAGATCGGCGGCAAGCTCGCCAGCGTGGGCAGCCGGCTGGTGCAGGCGGTGGCGAAGAAGAACGCCGACGATTTCTTCGCGGCGTTCACGCGCCAGCTGGGGGGCGCCCCCGCTGCGGCGCCGGAAGCCGCTCTGCAGCCGGCCGCGCCGGGCCTCGCCCCGCAGGCCGGGCCCGCGCCCGGGTGCCCGGGT
>NZ_JBFUKP010000013.1:0-149241 GCF_056400765.1 Ramlibacter sp. P4_H7 | reverse complement strand
CCGCCGCGCCGCCCGCGGCCAGCCTGCCGACGCCGGCCAGCGCCTACGAGCAGCGGCTGCGGGAGCAGGCGCTGGCGCAGACCCGGCAGGGTCGCCTGGCCGATGCGGCGGTCAGCTGGGAGATCCTGACGGTGCTGCGGCCGGACGCCGGCGAGTACCGCGAACGCATGAGCGAAACCCGCCGGCAGATCGAGGCGGCGGTGCCGGATCGGCTGCGGCGCGCGCAGCAGGCGCAAAAGCGCGGCGAACTCGACGCGGCCACCACGCAGTACCTGGCGGTGCTGGCGCTGCAGCCGGACCACGAGCAGGCGGCCGAGGCGCTGCGCGCGATCGAACGCGATCGCAACCGCATCCGCTACCTCGGCAAGTACTCGCGCATCACCCTCGATCGGCGCAACGGGACGCCCCTGCAGGCGACGGCCAAGCGGCCCGCGGAGGCGCTGGACGTCAACGAGGTGGAGCACGCGGCGATGCTGCGCACGCAGGGCGAACTCGACGCCGCGATCACGCTGCTCGAGCGCCATGTCGCATCGCAGGGGCCCGATCCCAAGGCGTGCCAGATGCTGGCCGAAATGACCCTGCAGAAGAGCCGGCAGCTGGATGCCGCGAGCACCCGCGCCGCCGCGCGACCCAAGCCGCCGGGCAACGGGGCGGCTAAAGCTTCTTCGCCTTGTCCTTGAGCGCCAGCGCGCGCTGCTTCTCCAGCTTGGCCGTGTCGTTGGCCGGGTCCACGTTCAGCACCCGGTCCCAGCCGCGGATGGCGCCATCCAGGTCCTGCTTGGCGAAGGCGGTGCGCGCGTTGAGCGAATAGCGCTGCACCAGCACCTTGCGCGCCTGCTCGGCCTTGGCCTCGGCGCCGGGCTGGTCCAGGCTCGCCGCCTTCCGGTACTCGCTGAGCGCGCGGTCCAGGTCGCCGCTGCGTTCCGCTGCCTCGCCGGCGCGCATGGCGCGCTCGCCGGGGGTCGGCTCCGGCGGCGCGGCAGGGGGCGCTGCCGTCACCTGCGGCGGAGGGGCCGGTTCGGCGCGCGGCGTCGGTTCCGGACGCGGCGCGGGTTCCGGACGCGATGTCTCGCGCGCGGTGGCGGTGGGCGGTGGCGCCTTGCCCGGGATGCGCAGCACCTGGCCGCCCGCCACCTGCCGGGGCACGGCGATGCCGTTGTAGCGCGCCAGGATGTAGAAGGAATAGATGTCGCCCATGAAGCGCCCGGCGATCATCGACAGCGATTCATTGGTGCGCACGGTGTAGCTGAAGGACTCGCGGCCCAGCGCGGACATGGGGTCGGAGGTGATCTGGCGCATCAGGTTCTGCGCGAGCTTGTTGTTGGGATCGATGCCGAGCGCGCGCTGCAGCTCCGCGCGCGCCTCTTCCTCGTGGCCCGCTTCGAGCATGCCCACCGCGGACATCGCCGTGCGTTGCGCCTGCTGCTGCAAGGCGGGCGTCACGGGGCCGGTGGGGACGGGCGCCGCAGCCGGAGCCGGTGCGGGCGGTGCGGATTGCGCGGGCTGGCCGGTGCCGGTTGGACCGGCCGGAGGCGAGGCGGGCATCTGCTGGCACGCTGCCAGCGCCCCGACGGAGGCGGACAGCAGGAGGGCTCGCAGGTTCGTCATGGCAATGTCCTCGGACCCGGCGTTCGGGGCAGGCAGCCGCATGCCTTTCGCGCCGGCATGCCGCAGTGTCGCTCACTCGCGGCGCCGGAGTACGTGACTTTCGTTCATTGCCGGGGATGCCGGCGGGGTCGAGCATGCCGGGCTCCAGTGCTGCAAAGGCGTGGCGCGATGACGCAAACCCTGGTTCGCCAACCGATCCCGGCGGTCGTGCAGCAGCACGCCGAGGAGAGCGCGGTGCTGCGGCAGATCCGCTCCGTGCTGGTGCGGGCGCCGCACGTGCGGCTGCGGCACCTGCGGCGGCTCGACGACCGCATCGCCGCCCACCTCGACGGCCTGGCGGTGGCGGGCAGCTACGGAACGGCGCTGTGCACGGCCGCGCTGGAGCGCACGGGCGCGGGCGAGGTGTTCGCGCTGGCGGTGCGGCTCATCGACGAGCGCGACGACCGCGCACTCGACCGTCTGGCCGCGCTCGCTGCCGCGCTGCCGGACGCGCGGCGCGGCCTGCTGTCGGCCTTCGGCTGGGTGTCGGCCGCGCAGCTGCAGGGCCTGGTCCAGTCGCTGCTCGCGTCCCGGGACGCGCAGCGGCGCGCGCTCGCCATCGCGGCCTGCCGCCTGCATCGCGCCGATCCGGGCGAGGCGCTCGGGCATGCGCTCGACGATGACGATCCGGACTTGCGCGCCGCGGCCTGGCGCGCCGCCGGCGAGATCGGGCGCGCGGACCTCCTGGACCGCGCACAGGCCGCGCTGTCCGACCCCGACCCCGCCACCGCCTTCGAAGCCGCGGCCTGTGCCTGCCTGCTGGGAGACCGCCGCGCCGCGTTGGCCGCGTTGGAAGCGATGGCGCACGCCGGGAAGAGCCCGCGGGAGGCGCCGGCGTGGGAATGGCTGCTGCTGGCGTCGGACTTCCAGCGCGCTCGCGAGTTCGTGCGCGCCCTTTCGAAGGCCGCGGCGCCCGGCCTGGCGCACCAGCGCCGCGTGATCGCCGCCTTCGGCCTGCTGGGCGACGTGCGCTTCGTCCCCTGGCTGGTCGAGCGGATGGAGGACGACACGCTGGCGCGCATCGCCGGCGAATCCTTCACGCTGCTCACCGGCGCCGACCTGGCCGCGCTGGACCTGGAACGCAAGCCGCCGGAGCAGGTGCCCGGCGGTCCCAGCGACGATCCCGCCGACGACAACGTCGCCATGGATCCGGACGACAGCCTGCCCTGGCCGGACCGCGCCCGCGTCGCTCACTGGTGGCAGCAGCATGCGGGCGAGATGCCGGTCGAGCAGCGCTCCTTCATGGGCCGGCCCGTCGGCAACGGGCCGGTCGCACAGGTGTTGCGCGAGGGCACGCAGCGGCAGCGCTTCGTCGCGGCGCGTCACGCGTGCCTGCTGGCGCCCGGCACGCGGCTGTTCCCGGTGTGCGCGCCCGCGTGGCGGCAGCAGCGATTGCTGGCCGCGTGACTTTCGTTCATTGAAGCGCGGCTTGTGGACAGCGACGATGCCAGGCATCCCGACGTCTCGCCTCACGTCGTGCGGGGGAAGCTCGATGACTCTCACCTTGCGGGCGGTCTCGCTCAACGACCAGCCGCTGACCCAGCCCATCACCGCCCATTTCGACCTGCATGGCGGGACGATCGGCCGGGCGGACCACAACACCCTGGCCCTGCCGGACCCGGAGCGGCACATCTCGCGCGAGCAGGCGGAGATCACGGCCGGCGGCTCCGGCTTCCTCATCCGCAACGTGGGCAGCTCCAATCCCATCGTCGTGCGCGACCAGTCGCTGGCGCATGGCGAGTCGGCGCCCCTGTTGCATCACGACCAGGTCCGCATCGGCCGCTACCTGCTCGAGGTGATCGACGATGCGGCCAGCGCCGACGCCAACGCCACCACGCGCGGCCGCGGCGCCGGCGACGACCTGCCGATGCCGCGCCACGCCGATGCGGGCAACGGTCCGCTGGCGGCGCTCTCGCCGGGCAATCCGTTCGCGGACCTGCTGGGGATGCAGCAGCCGGCACCGGCGGCGGCGACTGCCCGTACCGGCGGAGACCCGGCAGCAGCGTCGCCCTGGGCGGCGCGCCTGCCCGACGACTTCGATCCCTTCGCGCCGCCGCCGGCGCCGCAATCGGCTGCTCCGGCCGCGCCGGACGCGGCGGGTGCGGGGGCCTTCGCCGACCTCATCCCTTCGGGTGCACCCAGCTCGCTGGACGACCTGTTCGGCCTGAAGGGCGGCGGCGGCGATCCCCTGGCGGCGTTCCTCGCCGATGCCAAGCCGGCGGGCGCGCGGGGCCAGTCGCCGGCAGCCGCCTCCACCGACCCGCTGGTGCTGTTCGGAGCGGCGCTCGCGGCGCCCGCGCCCCCGCCGGAGGTGGCGGCCGATCGCACGCCGGAACTGCGCGCGGCCTTCAGCCCGCCGCGGCCGGCAATGGCCGCGCGGGTGGGGCCCGCCAGGGTGGAAGTCGCGTCCGCCGTCGCACCTGCGCCCCCCATCGCGCCGGCGCCGGCCATCGCGCCCGCGCCAACCGTCGATGCGGCGAACGCGGACCGCACCCTGCCGCCCGAACCGATGCGCACCGCTTCCCCTGCGCAAGCGGCCGATGCGGCTGGCGCCTGGGCCGCGTTCTGCGAGGGCGCGGGCGTGAAGGTCGGGTCGCCCGAAGGTGCGGATCCCGCCATGATGCGGCTCGCCGGGACCCTGCTGCGCGCGACCATCGACGGCACGCTGCGCCTGATGGCGGTGCGCTCGGCGACGCGGCACGAACTGCACGCGCAGGTCACGATGATCCAGGCGCGCAACAACAACCCGCTGAAGTTCTCGCCCGACGCGCAGGCGGCCCTGGAACAGCTGCTGCAGCCGCCGTTGCGCGGCTTCGTGCCCGGCCCCGCCGCCGTGACGGAGGCGATGGACGACCTGCTGGGCCACGCGATCGGCACCATGGCCGGCACGCGCTCCGCGCTGGAGGGGGTGCTGGCGCGCTTCACCCCGCAGGCGCTGGAGGACAAGCTGGCCGGCAAGAGCATGATCGACAGCGTGCTGCCGATGGCCCGCAAGGCGCGCCTGTGGGAGCTGTACCTGCAGCACTACGAGCACATCCGCGACGAGGCGCAGGAGGACTTCCACGGCCTGTTCGGCAAGGCCTTCCTCTCCGCGTACGAGCAGCAGCTGGAGCAACTGCGCCGAGAACGACAGCCTTCGTGATGCGGGCACCTCCATGCTCGACATCGCCATCGCCACCCGCAGCGAGCGCGGCCAGCGCGCCCGCAACGAGGACAGCGTGCGGGTCTGCCGCGACGGCGCGCAGTGGATCGCCGTGCTGGCGGATGGCGCCGGCGGGCACCACGGCGGCGCCGAGGCCTCGCAGCGCGCGGTGGCCTACGTCGACCAGGCGCTGCATGCGGCCGGTCCCGCGTTCGACGCCGGTGCGCTGACGCGGGCGGTGGTCGCCACCCACCGGCACGTGCTGGCGGGGCAGCAGTCGGGCAGCGGCCTGGCCCACATGCATTCGACGGTGGTCGTGCTGTGGATCGACGGCGAGAGCGGCGGCGCGCTCTGGACCCACGTCGGCGATTCGCGGCTGTACGTGGTGCGGCGCGGCGTGCTGCGGAAGCTCACCTCCGACGACAGCGTGGTCCAGCGCATGGTGGATGCGGGCCTGCTGACGCCCGAGCAGGCGCTGGTGCACCCGAACAAGAGCCAGCTGGTGGCCGCCCTGGGCATCGACGACGAGGTCGAGCCGCACACCGTGGCGCAGGCGGTGCCGCTGGAACCCGGCGACGCCTTCCTCCTGTGCAGCGACGGCTGGTGGGGCGCGCTGGACGAGGCCGTCATCCTGCGCAGCCTGTCCGATGCCGACACGCCGGAGGAGTGGCTCGATGGGATGCAGCAGTGCATCGAGGCGCAGGCCGTGCCGCGCCAGGACAACTTCAGCGCGATCGCCGCCTGGGTCGGCCAGCGCACGCAGGCGAAGCTGGCCGCCTGAGGAGTTCCGCCTCAGCGTGCGGGCGCCGAAGCGCCGGACAGCAGCTGCGCGAGGGCCGCGCCGTCCGGCAGCCCCTGCACGATGTCGACGGTGTCGTCGCCGCCGCCGGTGCCGACGTGCCACCACACGGTGCAGCCCGCCAGCCGGTTTCCCAGTTCGCGCGCCGCCAGCGCAGGCAGCCACTGCGACAGCGGTGGTCCGCGGCCCAGGCGGTGGTGCTCGCCCATTCCGTCGGCGTGGGAAGCGATCGCGGGGCCGCGCCCGGGCGTGGGCCACGGCGGCACTTCCTGCAGGGCCGTCTCCAGCGCGTCGACCGAACCCTGCGCATCGTTGAGCGTCTGCACCGCGGCCTGCGCCACGCGGTCGTACCAGCATTCGAGGTGGTCCAGCGCGATGCGGTCCTGCGGCGGCTGCGTGCGCGGGTGGGCCACCACCAGCGGGTAGTAGCGGCCCACGCTGTCGCAGCTGGGCATCAGCAGGCCGAACCACCACTGGCTGTCCACCACGCCGGGCGCCCAGGCGAACCGCAGCAGCGGCGCGGTGAGGTAGACCTCCAGCCAGCGCTCGCCCAGCCGCTCGCGCGCGCCCTGCAGCGCAATGGCGAGCCATGCGTCGCAGGCGCGCAGCCACTCCGGCGGCAGGCGGCGGTGCGCGAAGTCGCCGAGCGACGCCAGCTTGCCGTACCAGCCGGGCAAGTCACGCACTTCGCTGAGGGAGGCGGCGCTGGCCATTCGCGAGCCGCTCACAGTCCCGCGGGGCAGGCGAACTCGCTGAGCTCGCGCATCCGGAACGGGTTGCGCACGCTGTTGGCCGTGACCTCGAACACCGCCTTGCGGCCATCGACGTCGAAGGTCGCGCGGAATTTCTCGGGCACGTTGGTGGGTTCGATCTTGACCTTGTCGAACACGCGCAGCAGCGCCCACGGGCCTTCGAACACCTCGCCGAAGGTGTTGCCCGAGCCGGGCGGGCTGACCTGCACCCGCACCTGCGTCGTGCCGCGCGGCCCGGGCCACTGCACGGTGGTCGGCACCTGCGGGCCATGGTCGTACTGCACGACCTGGCCATCGACGTCCAGGATGAACTGCTTCAGGGTCGCATCCATCTCCACCGGCTTGAACTGCAGCTTCAGCGAAGCCGTGGCGCCCGAGGGAAAGAAGGTCTCGCGGATCGCCTGGGCGCGCTGGAACTGCGGCAGCGTGCCGTTGTCCACGCCCAGCGGGACGCCTTCGACCGCGCGGAACTTCCAGGGCCGGGCGGCGGTGTCCACGTAGGGCGCGAGCTTCTGCTGGAACAGCGCATCGATCTTGCCGCCCGGTCCGAACACCTGCGCGAAGTCGGCCGGCGTGGCATCGCGCGAGGACCCACGGTCCAGCGGATAGCGCCCGGCGACCGCCTGCTGGCAGAACTCGCCGACCTGCGAGCGCACTTCCTGTCCCAGGTTCTGCCGCACCATCAATTGCGCCACCTGCGCGCTGCCCTGCGACAGCGTGTCCATCATGGAGCGCACCGGTTCCGGCATGCGGCCCGCTTCCGCCTTCACCTTGTTGGGCACGGGCGAGGCGGGCGGCGCGGCGCCGCCCTTGACGGCGCTGTCGACCGCGTTGAGCAGCACGTGCACCTCGCCGATCAGCGCCATCGCGTCGTCCAGCGGCGCCTTGCCGCCCTCGGGCGCGGTGACCAGCTGCCGCAGCGCCGCAAAGCGGTCGTCGACGATGGACTCGATGCGCGGCCCGGTCTCCGGCTTCTTCTGCGCCAGCAGGTCGGACAGTGCCTTGCGGCTCTTCTTCACCGCATCGGTCGCGGTGTCCGTGCCCTTCTCGATGACGTTCTTGCCGCTGGACCCCAGCAGCGTGGTCTCGCGCGACATCGCCTTCATCAGCGGCGGCAGCGGGCTGTCCGGCGCCGACAGCACGCGCGCCATCTGGATCGACTGCGCCAGGCTGGCCATGGGCTGCAGCCGCACGTCCGCGATGAAGCCCTGCCAGGTGACGGCGTATTCCTCCAGGTACAGGCGGCGCACGTCGTCCAGCAGCTGGTCGCCGGCCACCACCGAGGCGGCGGCATCGCGCGGCGTCTCGGCGACGCCCAGCACCCAGGCCTGCTCCTCCGCCAGCTGGCGCGAGACCTTGCCCACTTCCTTCTGGAAACCGCGGTGGTAGCCGTCGTAGGTGTACAGGCCGGGCACGCCCTTGGTGAGCGGCGCGCCGCTGCGCCGCTGGAACACGAGCGCGGCGTTGTTGCCGGCGGCGCGCACCACCGTGAACTCGGGAAAGTCGCTGCCGAAGCCCCGGTGCCGCATGCGGTTGTAGATGCGCTGGGGCAGCGGCACGGTGGCCAGGCGCCCGCGATGGAATTCCACCAGCGCGCGATCCTCCGGCAGCGGCGACACGGCCGCGCCCTGCGCCAGCAGCGCGTCCAGGTGCGCGCTGAGCTGCGCGCGCTGTTCCGCGTCGAGCGAACGTGCGTACCGGACGTCCCAGTCCGCCTCGAAGTAGGCCTTCAGCGACTCGGGGTCGAAGTGCTGCACGTCGTGCAGCATCAGGTAGGTCTTGAGCACCTCGTATTGGTACTCCGGCGCCGCGCCCGCCAGCCGCAGCTGGTCCTCCACGCGCAGGCCCAGGCGCGGCAGCACCGCGTCCACCAGCATGCGGCCATAGGCGGCGCGCGCGGCGCTGTCCAGCTTGTCCCCCTGGTACAGGCCGAAGCCGAGCTTCCAGGGCACGGTCTCCGGCTGGCCCGCGAGGCCGCGCGTGGCGGCCAGGGCGGGCACCAGCGGCAGCAGGTCGGGTGTCGCGCGGTTGGGCGTTTCCTGCACCAGCATGCGCACGCGGTCGACGCGGGCCGCCACGTCGTCGAGGTAGCGGCGGTTGTTCACGTAGCTGAGGGTCCACGCGGACAGCGCGCCGATGGTGACCACGCCGATGCCGGCGTAGGCGCCGATGGCCGCCCACTTGCGGCGCTGTTCCCACTTCAGGTTGGTGCCCGCCAGCCCATTTTCGGCGATCACCACCTCGCCCATCAGGCGCGTGAGGAAATAGCTCTTGCCGCTGGCCTGGTTGGGCGCGATCACCGCGCGCTCCAGGTGGTAGCTGCGCGCGATCGAGCCGAGCACGCGGTCGATCGGCGTGCCCTCCTGCGTGCCGCTGATGAAGTAGAAGCCGCGCAGCATCGATTCCGCTTCGTAGGGCAGGGGGGCGAACGCCGTCTCCATGAATTCCTGCAGCGCCGCGCGCAGCGCGGCGAACTGGCCGGGGAACCCGTAGATGCGGGCGCGCGCCTGCGGGTCGCGTTCGTGCTGCAGCCGCTCGATCAGGCCGTCCTCCAGCCGCTGCAGCAGCGCATCGAATTCGCCGCCGAAGCGCGCCAGGCCCTGCGAGGCGCCCTCCTGCAGCGGGAAGGTCGCGCCCCACGGGGTGGCGCGCTGCTCCTTGTCGATCACGCCGAAGTAGTCCATGAAGCCGGCGAGCAGGTCGGACTTGGTCACCAGCACGTAGACCGGGAAGCGGATCGACAGGTTCTCGTGCAGCTCCAGCATGCGCGCGCGCACCGTGCGGGCGTACTCGGCGCGCGCGGCCGCGTCGCGCGCCAGCAGGTCGCTGACCGACACCGTGACCAGCACGCCGTTGACCGGCTGGCGCGGGCGCGACTTGCGCAGCATGCCCAGGAAGCCGGACCAGGTGGCGCGGTCGTTCTCGCGGTCGCTGTCCTGCGTGGTGAAGCGGCCGGCGGTGTCGATCAGCACCGCCTGGTCGGTGAACCACCAGTCGCAGTCACGCGTGCCGCCGACACCGCGCACCGCCTGCTCGCCGACGTTGGCGGCCAGCGGGAACTTCAGTCCGCAGTTGCGCAGCGCGGTGGTCTTGCCCGAGCCGGGAGCGCCGATGATCACGTACCAGGGCAGCTCGTACAGGAAGCGGCCGCCCAGCCGTGCCGACCAGCCCGCCACGATGCCGCCGGCGCCGAAGCGGGCGCGGCGCAGTGTCAGCATGGCCTGGTCGAAACGCTGGCGCACGGCCTGCAGGTCGGGGCTGTCGGCGGGGCGGTCCGTGCGCGGCTGGCCGGCAGCCAGCAACGCGTTCACCACCGCCGAGTTGCCGCGGCGCGCGCGCCAGAGCTGCCACAGCAGGATCCCCACGGTCACGCAGGGCTGGATGCTGATCGCGATCAGCCGTTCGAATTCGCTGTCCAGCGGCCGCTTGCCGCCAATGGCGATCAGGGGGCCGACGATCCAGAGCACGAGTGCGATCGCGACCACCACCACCAGCAGCAGCACCCAGCGGTTGAAGACGAGGCCGAGCAGTCGCTTGATCATGGTCACCTCGCGACCGGACGCGCCGCGTCGGCGCCGCGTCCCACGACCAGGGTGATCTCGACGCGCCGGTTCATGGCACGGTTGGGCGCCGTGTCGTTGGCGACCACGGGTTCCGCATCGGCGCGGCCCTCGGCGCGGATGCGCTCGGGCGCCACCTTGCGCGCCACCAGCAGGTCGCGCACCGTCTTCGCCCGCTCCTCGGACAGGTGCCAGTTGGACGGGAAGCGGGCCGAGCGCGCGATCGGCTGGCTGTCGGTGTGGCCGGTCACCAGGATGTTGCCGCTGACCTGCGCCAGCGCGTCGGCGATGCGGGTCATGAGCGCTTCGCGCGGCTCCAGCAGCGTGGCGCTGCCGGGCGCGAACGTGCCGTCGCCGCGGATGGTGACCACGCTGCGGTCGATCTCGTCGCGCACCGCGACCAGTCCGGCCTTGATGTCGGGCTCCAGGAACTGCGCCAGCCGCGGCTTGGGCGCCGGCAGCGGCGCGGCGACCACCGGCGGCGTCAGCCGCAGGCCCTGGATCTGGCCGAACACCGGATCGGACCGGCTGCCGAGCGACAGGGACAGGCCCAGGGAATAGACGACCAGCAGCAGCATCGCCAGCACCGCCGCCGCGGCCAGCGGCAGCCAGTTGTAGGCGGCGCGGCGCGCCACCACGTGGCCCTGCCAGTGCTGCGCCAGCGCGCGTGCCGGATCGCCGCGCTGCTGCCGCAGGATCTGCGCCAGCTTGTCGCGCACCGCTTCGAGCTGCGCGCGGCCGTTGCCCACGACGCCGTACCGCCCTTCGAAACCGAGCGTGAGCGCGCAGTAGATCAGCTCCAGCAGGTCGCGGTTCACCTCGGGCTTCTCGGCCAGCCGCGCCATCAGCTGGAACACCTTCTCGCCGCCCTCGGTCTCGTTGTGGAACATCGACAGCAGGCTGTGCCGCGCCCACACGCCCATGCCGCCCCAGGGCGTGCCGGCCGCGGCCTCGTCGATCATGGTGCACATCACGTAGCGCGCCGCCATCACGCGCTCGGGCGCGATGCCCTGCGCGGCGGCGCGGGTGGCGAAGTCGCGGATGCCCTGCGCCAGCGAATTGCGCAGCGCGTCCACGTCGTCCACCTGCCGCGTGCTGCGCAGCTGCGGCACCACCAGCAGCAGCCGGTTGGCCAGCGCCACCAGCGGGTTCAGGCCCTGGTCGGGGGCCGCCTCACCCGCAGTGCCGGCGCTCGCTGCACCGGGGTCCGCCGGCCGCGATGGCCCAGTGCGGCCGCCGGGGTTGGGCTTGACGAAGGTCCGCTGGTCGTCGAATTCGGCGAAAGGATCCTTGACCGCATAACTGTCCATGGCTGGCCTCCGTGGCGCTCACTGGCGGATCGCCCACAGCTCGAGTTCGAGTGCCGGGAAATCGCCCGCCACGTGCATGGCCAGGCTGCCGCTGCGTTCGAGCTGCTTCCACAATTCGCCGCCGCGGTCGATCTCGAAGTAATGGAAGCCCGCGTGGAACGGCAGCTGCCGCGGCGCGGTCGGCAGCGAGCGCAGCGTGATGCCGGGCAAGGCGAGGTTGACCAGGTCGCGCAGGCGTTCCGGCGGCCCCAGCTTGGCCTGCGCGGGCAGGCGCGTGCGCAACTGCTCGGCGGGCATCTGCGCATTGGCCGCGAGCACGAAACTGGCGTTGCGCGCCATCTCCGCATCCGGGAAGACCGCGAGCCGCACGCCGTGGCTGCGCTCGGCCAGGTCGATCTGGACCGCATTGCGTTCCAGCACGGTGGACAGCATGCGGCGCAGGTCGGCGATGACGGGCGCGAAGGTGGCCTGCAGGTCGTCGTGCCGGTACAGCGGATGTTCGGCCGGGCAATGCAGCTCGCTGAACGTGGACAGGTCGCCCGCCAGCGCCAGGCAGGCGAGGTGCAGTTCGCGCGGCGAGGTGGTGGGCGCCAGCGCGTGCTGCCGGAACACCGGTTCGGCGCGGTTGAGCGCCTGCAGCATCAGGAAATCCGCCATCTCCGACACGCCGTGGCTCAGCTGGCCCATGCGGCCGGCGAGCGCGCGCGAGCGCTGGCGGATCAGCCCGTGCAGCAGCGACGCATGGGCCGACAGCTGCTGGCTGGCATCGATGCGCGTTTGCGGCGCGATGTAGCCGCGGTCGATCACCACCTGGTTGTCGCTGCGGCGTTCGATCACGCGGGCGACGCCCAGCAGCGCGTGCGCCTCGTTCGCCTCCCTGGCGCGCAGCAGGCGCAGCGCGAGCGCGCCGGTCTGCACGGCCTCGGGCTCGTCGCCGGCGTTTGTGTGGTCGCGCAGCTCCTCGCTGACGGCGCGCCAGCGGCACAGCTCGGAAGCGCCGTCGTCGTCGAAACCCACCTGCGTCACGCCTTCCCGCGCCAGCGGCACGGCCAGGTAGGCGATCTCGCCCTTCATGTCGGCGGGCACTTCCAGCGAGACCGGCTGTGCATCGTGCTGCGGCAGCGAGAAGGGCGTGCCGTCGGGCAGGATGCCGCTGGCGCGGCTGACGCCCAGCCGCCCGACCGCGAGCAGGCCCTCGTCCAGTTCGAGCTCGAAGAAGCCCCAGGCGTGCGGGCCGGACGCGCGCATGCGCATGTCCACCGCGTAGTCCACATGCCGCGCTTCCTGCTGGAAGTGGTGCGGCAGCAGGAACATGCCCTGCGACCACACGACCTTGCTGTGCAGGCTCATCGGCCGCCTCCGCTGAGCGCCGCCTCGACCGCCAGCTCGTTGGCATGGATCACGACGGTGTGCATCTGGCCCGGCTGCACCGGAACGATGCTGCGCCACTTGGCGTGCTCCACGTCGCGGTAGGCGGCGATCACGCCCAGGAAGCGCGTGTCCGGCGACAGCGTCTTGGCGAAGGTCTTGGACTCGCCCGGCGCCAGCACGAACTCTTCCTTGCCGAGGAGGTCGGCGCCGAGTTCCGCCTTGTCGCGCTGGTACAGTGACATGAAGTCGGCGCTGTTGAAGGCAGCGGCCGTCTTCAGCTCGTACACGCGCACCAGCACCGGCGAGGGCCGCTTGCTGGTGCTGGGATTGACCTGCGCGGAGGCCTGGATGGTCCCCGCGACCTGCGCCGGCTTGGGCGCGCTGGCACAGGCCAGCAACGCCAGCGCGATGCCCGCCGCGGCGGCGAGCTTGGGGACGAACAGGTTCACGGTGACGTTCTCCCGGGTGCGAGAAAGAGGATAGCCAGCAGGGGCGTCCGCACCCCATGACTTAGGTAATCGGCCGGGCCTGCGCCGCGGCGCGTTCACCGTAGACTGCATGCCATGCGGCGAATGGGGTTGGCATGGTGGGCGGCTGCGGCGCTGGCGGCCACGCCGGGTGCGGCCGTCGCCCAGGAGGCGCAGCCGCTGTCGGCCTGCGTCGCCACCCTGCGCAAGGACCTGCGCGCGCATCCGGAGGTCTCGGCCCAGACCTTCGACACCTACACCCGCGACGTCCAGGACCTGCGCCCCGTCATCGAGAGCGCCAGCCAGGCGCAGCCCGAATTCGTGCTCCCGATCTGGGACTACCTCGCGCGGCGCGTCGATGCGCAGCGGATCGCCGAAGGGCGCGCGCTGCTGCAGCAGCAGGCCGCCGCCCTCGCGGACATCGCGCGGCGCCATCGCGTGGATCCGGCGACCACGGTGGCCGTGCTGGGCATCGAGACCAACTATGGCAGCGTGGCCGGGCGGTATCCGGTGGTGGATGCGACGCTCAGCCGCGCGTGCCTCAACCTGGGCAGCAGCGAGCGCAAGCAGCATTTCTTCGACGCGCTGTGGCTGCTGCAGGAAGGCACGGTGCGGCCGGAGACCTTCCGCGGCTCCTGGGCCGGAGCGTTCGGCATGACGCAGTTCATGCCCGGCACCTTCCGCCGCTACATGCGCGATGGCCCGGAGTCGCCGGCCGCCGACATCGTCGGCAGCATGCCGGACGCGCTGGCGACCACCGCGCGCTACCTGCGCGGACTCGGGTGGACGGAAGGACTGCGCTGGGGCGTCGAAGTCCGCGTGCCGCCCGATCTGGCGCGGCTCGATGCGCAGGAAAGCGGGCACGGCTGCCTGTCCGCCGCCAGGGCGGGTGGCCGCTGCCGCAGTGCCGGCGACTGGAGCAACGCGGGCGTGACCCGCGTCGACGGCTCGCCGCTGGTGCAGCGCGACGCTGCCGCGGGACTGGCCGATCCGGCGATCACCTCCGCCTTGCTGATGCCCGCGGGCCCGCAGGGACCGGCCTGGCTGGTCACTCCGAACTACCAGGCGATCTGGCGCTACAACCGGGCCGACACCTATGCGCTGGCGATCGGCCTGCTGTCCGATGCGTTGCGCGGCCTGCCGCCGCCCCAGGTCGCGTGGCCCACCGATGACCCGGGCCTGTCCCGCGCGGAGTTCCGCCAGCTGCAGCTGCTGCTGGTTCAGGGCGGCCACTGCGAGGTCGTGGTCGATGGCGCCGAGGGGCCGCGCACCAGCGCGGCGATCCGTGCCGAAGAAGAGCGGCTGGGCTGGCCGGCCACGGGCCGCGCGGGCAGCAAGCTGCTGGCGGCGCTGGCGGCCGGCGGCACGGGCGCCGCGGCGTGCCCGGCGACCCGTTGAGGAACCCCTTGACGCCGCGGCCCCCCGCAGCCCATCGTCGAGCCACCTGCGAACCGCCGGTCGCGCGGGCGGCGGAGCGGGGAATTCCACTGCCCGGAAAAGCGTTCGCAACATACAGCACCGGCGCGCCTCCCCGGCACCGCGGCGGCCAAGGAGGGCTCGACATGGTCAAGGCATTCGGTCTCGTGGTTCTTCTGCTCACGCTCACGGGCTGTTCCAGCGGGGGGGCGCCGCGCAGCTATGAAGTCACGCCGTGCACGAGCAGCCCCGGCAGCTACGAATGCCAGGTCGAGAGGTACCAGAGGCTTCCCTAGCCATGCGCTGACTGCGGCGGCGGTTGGTGCTGCCCGCGCTGCGGACATCCCCGGCAGCAGGCGCCTGGGTGCAGGTCGCCCCTTGGCAACGCAGCCGCTCTGCGCTAACTTGCCGGGCATGCCGTTCCCGTGCCATTCGCCGACGAGCCCGGCCCTGGCGCGGTGCGCGCCGTTCAGCCGGTTCCCGTTTCCCTGCCGATGACCTCCGAAGCCCGATTCCCCCTCGAAGGCGGCTGCGACTGCCGCTTCCTGCGCTACCGCCTGCGCACGGCGCCGCTGTTCGTGCACTGCTGCCATTGCCGCTGGTGCCAGCGCGAGAGCGGTTCTTCCTTCGCGCTGAACGCGATGATCGAAGCCGATCGCGTCGAGCTGCTGGCGGGCGAGCCGGTCGTGGTGGACACGCCCTCGGAAAGCGGCAAGGGCCAGCGCATCGCGCGCTGCCCGCGCTGCATGGTGGCGGTGTGGAGCAACTACGCGGGCGCCGGGCCGCGCGTGCATTTCGTGCGGGTGGGCACGCTGGACCAGCCCGACGCGCTGCCGCCGGACATCCACATCTACACATCCTCGAAACAGCCGTGGGTGCGGCTGCCGCCGGATGTTCCGGCCGTGCCGGAGTACTACGCCCGCAGTGAATACTGGCCGGCCGCGAGCCTGGAACGGCGCCGCGTGCTGCTGGCTTCCGGCTGAAGCACGAAAGGAGCAGCGATGAACGACACGCTCGATCGCCTGGCCCGTGAGCTGCGGCTCGACGATGCCGCCCACGAACGCCTGCGCCTCGTCTTCGGCCACGACTGCGTCGAACGGGTGCGCCACCTGCTGGAAGACCCGCGCGCGGTCGTGGCGCTCGACGGTCTGGCTGCTTTCCTGGCGGGCCGGCTCGACCGCGCCGGCCTGGATGCGCTTGCCGCGCAGGCCGCGGACCTGGCTGGCCACCATCCCGGCTCGAAATCCATCGACGGCTGCGGCCATGCGGCGGTCTCGGCGACCTACGCGGTGGCCAAGGCCCTGGCCGGCCGTGCGCGCGAGGCCGCCGATTACGCGGCCTACGCCACCGTCTATGCGCAAGGCGGCGCGGCGGCCGTTGCCGAGCGCGAATCCTTCGCCACCGAATTTGCCTGGCAGGCGGAGCACCTCTCGGCGCTGGCCAGGGCCTCCCTTTCCACCACCTGAAAGCACCATGCGCAGCAGTCCCGTCGTGTCCCTCGGCATCGCCGCCGCCGTCCTCCTCCTGGCCCTCGTGCTCAATCCCTCGCCGGAGCGGCACCGCGACAAGATCCGCGAAACCCTGGGCCAGCGCAGCCCGGTGGCGCGCGTGCTCGGCGTCGGCGCGCTCGCGGCATTCGCTTCCAGCTACCACTCCTTCGGGGTGGGGTCGTACACCACCGCCGGCGAGCGTACGCTCTCGGTCGGGGCGCTCGGCCTGGTGTATGTGATGCAGCCCTAGACTTTCCAGATCGACGCAGGAGATCCCATGGCCCAGGCAGAGTCCGACCGCGTGTTCGCCGGTTCCGTGCCGCAGTTGTACGAGCAGTTCATGGTGCCCCTCATCTTCCAGCCCTATGCGGGGGACCTGGCGCAGCGTGTCGTCGCGCAGGCGCCCGCGCGCGTGCTGGAGGTCGCCGCCGGCACCGGGGTGCTGACGCGCGAGCTGGCGCAGCGGCTGCCGGCGTCCTCGGCCATTGTCGCCACCGACCTGAACCCGCCGATGCTGGAAGAAGCCGCCGCGCGCGGAACCAGTCGCCCGGTCGAGTGGCAGGTGGCCGACGCGATGCAGCTGCCGTTCCAGAATGCGTCGTTCGACGCCGTGCTGTGCCAGTTCGGCGTGATGTTCTTCCCGGACAAGCCCAAGGCCTTCGCGGAGGTGCGCCGCGTGCTGCGCCCCGGCGGCGTGTTCCTGTTCAGCGCCTGGGACGCGATCGAGCACAACGAGATCGCCGACGTGGTGACGGACGCACTGGCCGGCGTCTTCCCGCACGACCCGCCGCGCTTCATGGCGCGCACCCCGCATGGCTACCACGACGCCGACCTGATCCGGGAGCACCTGACGCAGGGCGGCTTCACGCGCGGCGTGCAGGTGGAGCACGTCACCCGCCGCAGCCTGGCGGCGTCGCCGCGCGCTGCCGCGATCGCCTATTGCGAGGGCACGCCCCTGCGCGGCGAAATCGAGGCGCGCGGCGGAGTGAGCCTGGCGGATGCGACGCAGGCGGCCACGACGGCCCTCGCCCAGCGCTTCGGCGAGGGCGCCGTGGACGGCAAGATCCAGGCGCTGGTGGTGCGCGCCGAGCGCTGACGCTCAGGCGGTGCGGATCACGGCGATGTGCTCGGTGCCGCTTTCCGGCAGCCAGACCTCGCCCTTGCGGCCCAGGATCTGGCGCACGTTGGCGCTGTCGCGCGGCATGGCGTGCTTCTCGAACTTCTCCGTGCGCGGCTCGAACGACCACACCGCGTTGCCGCCGAAGTCGCTGGCCCACACGTGGTCGCGTTCGTCCACGTACACCGCGTAGACCATCGGGTTGCTGCCCGGCACCTTCCACGCGCGCCAGCTGTTGGCGGCGGGATCGTGCAGCGACAGCTGGCCGCTGTTCCACTCGCTGACCCAGATGCGGCCGCGGCTGTCGCTCCAGACGCGGCGCGCGCCCTGGTTGCGGGTGGGCGGCTCGACGATGCGTGAGTCGCCGGTGCGCCGGTCGACCTGGGCGATGAAGGAGCCGGCCAGCGAACACCACCAGACGTCGCCCGAGGGCGTGCTGCAGATGCCGTAGGGTCCGCGGCCGCGCGGGGCCTCCTTGACCGACACCTGGCCGCTGCGCACCGCGACCTTGCCGACGTAGCCCGACTGGCCGGTGAACCACAGGTCGCCGTCGCCGTCGAAGGCGCAGGTGTTCAGGTTGGCGTAGGGCGTGCCTGCGGGCAGCGGATGCACCGTGACCTTGCGGTCGGGCCAGCCGACGCGGACGATCGCGTTCTGGCCGCCGTCGGTGAGCCAGGCCGCGCGGTCGGGGCCCTGGATCACGCCGTGCGGCGACGATCCGGACCCGAGCGCGATGAGTTCGGTGCGGCCGGTGGACGGTTCGAACCAGCCGAGGTGGCCGCTGGCCTGCGCCGAGAACCACACGCCGCCATCGGGCGCCGGCGCCACGTCGTGGATGCCGGTGCGCCGCGAGGTGGCGAGCTTCCAGGACTGCAGCGTGCCCGTTCCCTGTGCAACAGCGGGCCAGGGCAGGGCGCCGGCGGCCAGCCAGGCCAGCGCGGTGCGGCGAGGGAGCGGGAACGACGGCATGCGGGCCTCCTGCTAGGGCCGCGCCATTCTGCGCGCCGGCTCCGGCGGCTTCAAGCCGGGGCGCGGCACTTTGCGAAACAGTGCAGGACGTCCTAGCGCGGCTGGCGGCGCGCCAGCACCGCGTCGATCGCCTCGCACAGCTCGGCGGGCCGGTAGGGTTTGGTGAGGTAATCGTCGGCTCCGGCGCTCATGCCCTGGCGCACGTCGCCGCGCTCGGACATCGCTGTCAGCAGGATCACGGGCAGGGTGGCCAGCGCCGGGTCGCCGCGCAGCTGCGCCAGCACGTCGTAGCCCGTCATGCCCGGCATGATCACGTCGCAGACGATGACGTCGGGACGGGCCTCGCGCGCGGCAGCGAGGCCGGCGAGACCATGGGGCGCCTCGCGCACCACATGGCCCGCCTTTTTCAAGGCGAACCCCGCGATGAAGCGCTGCGCCTCGTCGTCCTCGATCAGCAAGACCTCTGCCATGCGGGGATTCTGCACCGGCACGGCCCCGCAGGACCGCTGCGGCCTCAGGGCTTGCTGATGGTGATCTGCGTGCCCCAGTTGCTGTTCGGGTCGTAGACGACGTTGCCGGTGACGCCGGTCACCGTGAACTGCGTGGCGGCGACGCTGGGCGCGAGCACGCCCGAAGAGATCGCGCAGCTGCCATTGCCGCCGGTGACGCAGCTGCCGCTGGCTCCGGGCGCGAAGCTGCCGGCGACGGTCACGTTGGCCACCGGTTGCCTGGAGTTCACGTCCTGGATGGTGACGGTGGCCGTCGCCTTCCAGTTGCGCCCCGAGCGCGAGGCGGCGCCGCTGATGGCGCTGATCGCGACCGTCGGCTTGGCGGGTTCGGTGACGGCCCCGCCCCCGGCCGCCAGGCTGTACAGCAGGAGGTTGGGCGATCCGGTGCCGGCCGAGACCACGTGGTTGGGGGTCGCATGGCCGGTGAGGAAGGAGCCGACCGCGGCCGGCGACGAGCCCGGGCTGCCCTGCAGCACCAGCGCGGCCGCGCCGGTGACGTGCGGCGTCGCCATCGAAGTGCCGCTGATGGTGTTGGTGGCGGTGGAGCTGGTGTTCCAGGCCGAGGTGATGCTGCTGCCGGGTGCGAACAGGTCGAGGCAGGGGCCGAAGTTGGAATAGGAAGCCCGCGCGTCGC
This sequence comes from Ramlibacter sp. P4_H7, assembly GCF_056400765.1. Taxonomy (NCBI): domain Bacteria; kingdom Pseudomonadati; phylum Pseudomonadota; class Betaproteobacteria; order Burkholderiales; family Comamonadaceae; genus Ramlibacter; species Ramlibacter sp. P4_H7. The sequence goes on along the minus strand of NZ_JBFUKP010000013.1, from coordinate 130,058 downwards.
TGCTGGTGGTGGCACCGACCGTCAGGGCCGACGGCTCGCTGGCCGGCGAATAGTTGCAGGCGTCCGCGCTGCTGTTGCCGGCCGCCACCACCATCGTGACGCCGCTCGTCACGGCGCCCGCGACCGCTGCGTTGATCGAGGAGGAGAAGCCGCCGCCGAGCGACATGTTGGCGACCGCCGGCCGCAGCGAATTGGCCGCCACCCAGTCCACGCCGGCGATGACGCCGCTGAAGCTGCCCGAGCCGCGGCAGTCCAGCACGCGCACCGGGACCAGCGCCACCTGCTTGGCCACGCCCCAGGTGGTGCCGCCCACCGTGCCGGAGACGTGGGTGCCGTGGCCGTTGCAGTCGCTGGTGCCGTTGCCGTCGTTGACCGCGGTGTAGCCCGGCAGCACGCGCCCGGTGAACTCGACGTGGTCGGCCCGGATGCCGGTGTCGATGATGAAGGCCGTGACGTTCAGCCCGGTCGCGCCGTAGAAGTAGATGGTGTCCAGGGGCAGGTCGACCTGGTCGATCCGGTCGAGGCCCCAGGTCGCCTGGCTTTCCTGCTGCTGCAGCGACACGGACTGGTCCTGCTCGACGAAAGCCACGGAGGGATTGCTGCGCAGGCGCGCCACGGCGGCATCCGGCAGGGTGGCCGCGAATCCCTTCAGCGCGCGCGTGTAGGTGAAGTGCAGCTGGCCACCCTCGGAGCGGGCCAGCGCGGCTGCCTCCGCCGCGGGGTCGGCAACGCTGCCGTGGAACACCACGATGTAGCGCGACGGGATGGGGGCGGAGCTGAAGCGCTCGGCGGCATGCGGGGAGGCGGGTTGCGCCCCGGCGGCGAGGGCGGTGGCGGCGAGTGCGGCGGCGCCAACGATGCGAGACAGCCGGGACAGCAAGGAGGCAAGAACCATGGCGATTCCTTGGAACGGACGGGCTGCGCGCATGAAAGCGCAAAGCGCGACCGCTCGCAAGGGGGAACGTTACAGATGGGCCCGTCCGGGCCCCTGCCAGCGCAGGCTTTGCAGCTGACGAGCTGCCTTTTCGCCGAGCGTCAGTCCTCGCCCCAGACCTCGCGGGCGGTCTCGATCACCAGACGCAGCTTGTTACGTTGATCCTCGACGGCGATGTTGTTGCCGTGGACGGTGCTGGAGAAGCCGCACTGGGGCGACAGGGCCAGCTGCTCCATCGGCGCGTACTTGGCGGCCTCGTCGATGCGGCGCTTCAGCGCGTCCTTGTTCTCCAGCTGGCCGAACTTGGTGGTCACCAGGCCCAGCACCACGGTCTTGCCCTTGGGCAGGTAGCGCAGCGGCCGGAAGTCGCCGGAACGCTCGTCGTCGTACTCCATGAAGTACGCGTCGATGTCCATTTCCTTCAGCAGCGCTTCGGCCACCGGCTCGTAGTCGCCGGCCGCCGCGTGGGTGCTCTTGAAGTTGCCGCGGCACAGGTGCATGGCCAGCAGCATGCCTTGCGGCTTCTGCGCCACCACCTTGTTGATGAACTTGGCGTAGCGGTGCGGCAGCTCGTTGGGATCATCGCCGCGTTGCCGCGCGGCTTCGCGCATCTTCTCGTCGCAGAGATACGCCAGGTTGGTGTCGTCCATCTGCACGTAGCGGCAGCCGGCGGCATGGAGCGAGCGCAGTTCGTCGCCATAGGCCTTGGCCACGTCGTCGTAGAACACCGGGTCCAGCTCGGGATAGGCCTCCTTGCTGATGCCGGCACGGCCGCCACGGAAGTGCAGCATGGTCGGCGAGGGAATGGTCACCTTGGGCGTGCGGCCGGCGGAGACCTGCGACTTCAGGTACTCGAAGTCGGCCTTCTGGATGTCCTTCGCATGGCGCACCTTGTCGATCACGCGGATCACGGGCGGCGCGAGCTCCTCGCTGCCGTCCGGCTTCTTGATGGTCACCGGAATGTCCGTCTTGACGCCACCGAGCTGCTCCAGGAAGTCGATGTGGAAATAGGTGCGGCGGAACTCGCCGTCGGTGATGCTCTTGAGGCCCACGTCCTCCTGGAACTTCACGATCTCGGCGATCGCCTTGTCTTCCACCTCGCGCAGCTGCGCGGGCGTGATCTCGCCCTGGGCCTTGCGGGCGCGCGCCTCCAGCAGGAACTTGGGACGCAGGAAGCTGCCGACGTGGTCGTAGCGGGCGGGGAGTTTCATCATGGGGGGCCTCTTTGTGTCTCGTTCGTTGAAATGGTATCGCCTGGGGCGCTGGGGTTCGCCTTCGGGCTCACCCCAGCCTACGGGATCGGTTGCGCTGGGGTTCGCCTTCGGGCTCACCGCCAGCCTACGTTCGCCCCGAAGGCCGCACGGCTTCTTCGTAGGCTGGGGTGAACGCGCAGCGGAACCCCAGCGTTCACAGGTCCAGCACCAGCACGGCACTCTTCGCCCGCGAGCAGCACGGCGTGAACTGGTCGTGCTTCGCCTTCTCCTCGTCGGTGAAGTACAGGTCGCGGTGGTCGCACTCGCCCTGCAGCACGCGCGTGATGCAGGTGCCGCACACGCCCTGTTCGCAGGAGGTGAGGATCTCGATGCCCTGGGCTTGCAGCGCCTGCACCACCGTCTGCTGGGCCGCGACCTCGACGACTGCGCCGCTGCTGGCGATCTTCACCTGGAAGGCCCGGTCGCCGCAGGTGTCCTGCGCTTCGGCGCCGAAGTACTCCAGGTGGACCTGCTCCTTGCTCCAGCCCCAGCCCTCGGCGGCCTTCACCACCCAGGCGATGAAGCCCGTGGGCCCGCAGACATAGAGATGCGTGCCGGCCTCCGGCTTGGCCAGCACCCGGTCCAAGTCCAGCTTCTGCGAAGGCGGGCCGTCGTCGAAGTGGAACTTCACGCGCTGCTGGTAGGCCGACGCAGCGATCTCCTCGGCAAAGGCGGTGCGCTCGCGCGAGCGCGTGCAGTAGTGCAGCGTGAAATCGGCGTCGATGGCGGCGAGCCGCTGGGCCATGCACAGCAGCGGCGTCACGCCGATGCCACCTGCGAACAGCAGCGCGCGCTGCCCGTGCACCAGCGGGAAGTGGTTGCGCGGCTCGCTGATCAGCAGCGTGTCGCCCTCCTTCACCGTGTCGTGCATGGTGGCCGAGCCGCCGCGTGTCTTCGGGTCGCGCAGCACGGCGATGCGGTAGCGGTGCTGCTCGGTCGCGTCGTTGCACAGCGAGTACTGGCGCGTGAGCCCGTTGGGCAGCTGCACGTCGATGTGGGAGCCGGCGCTGAAGCCGGGCAGGGCCGAGCCATCGGGCCGGGCGAGTTCGAAGCTGGCGACGTCCAGCGCTTCCTGCTGCCGGCGCAGCACCTTGACCGCGATCTGCGCCATCACGCCACCAGCTTGTTCGGTTGCTCGGCCAGCACCATGCGGTCGATGATGCGGCGCGCCTGCACGCCGCCGGCGTCGATGTTGAGCATCAGCAGCTTGCGCTGCGGGTTCGCCGACAGGTTGCGCTGCTGCGCCTCCAGCACCGCGGTGTCCTCGGCGAACACCTTGGCCTGGCCGTCGCGGATCTGCGCCGTGAGGTTGCGGTCCTTCGGGTTGAAGTTGCGCGCCATGCCCCAGAAGTACCACATGCTCGTCTCCGTCTCCGGCGTGAGGAAGTCCACCACGATGGAGGACACCTTGTCCTTCGCGTCGGCGTGGTAGCCGCCCTTGCCGGCGTGCGCCACGCCCACCTCGATCATCACGTGGCTGGGCGGGATGAAGTGGCACACCTGCCAGCGGTCCACCGGCACGTCGTCGGCCAGGTGGTTGCCGCGCAGGTTGGCCTTCCAGAAGGGCGGCGGCATCACGTTGTCCATGAAGCGGCTGGTGACGACGTGCTCGCCCTCGGTCTTGGTGGTGACCGGCGTCTGGTCGATCTCCTTCTGGCCGATGCTGGTGGTGTGCACATAGGTCTCGTGCGTCAGGTCCATCAGGTTGTCGACCATGAGGCGGTAGTCGCAGGCGATGTGGTACAGCCCGCCGCCGTAGGCCCAGTCGGGGCTCTCCGCCCATTCGAGGTGGTGGATCTTCGCTGGGTCCGCCTGCGCCGCATCCCCCGGCCACACCCAGACGAAGCCGTACTTTTCCACCACCGGGTAGGCGCGGATCTTCGGGAAGCCGCCCACGCGCTGGCCGGGCATGGAGACGGTCTTGCCGTCGCAGCCCATCACCAGGCCGTGGTAGCCGCACACCAGGTTGCCTTCGCACACGGAACCCAGCGACAGCTGCGCGCCGCGGTGCGGACAGAAGTCCTCCACCGCCGCCACCTGGCCTTCGGCGCCGCGGTAGAAGGCGATCTTCTCGTTGCAGATGGTGCGACCCAGGGGTTTGGCATCGATCTCGTCGGGGGTGCAGGCGACGTACCAGGCGTTCTTCGGAAACATGGGCAGGGCTCGCGCAGGGTGGGGGAGGGATGGCGGCGGATTATGGGGGAAAGGCGGTTCGTTGTATACAGCAATCGACCCTGGCGCCGATCGTGTCGGTGAGCTCTCCTATGAGGAGGCCGGATTGACGCACCGCAATCCCCCGGTTAGCCTCGCCTCATGTATACAGCCAGCGACGAAGCCAGTGCCCCGCAAGCCGTCAAGGCGCAACTGCGGCTGCGCGAGATGATCCTGGCCGGCGAGCTGCCGGGGGGCGCCCGCATCGCCGAGCTGACCCTGGTGGAGCGCATCGGCGTGTCCCGCACCCCGGTGCGCGCGGCGCTGATGCGGCTGGAGCAGGAGGGGCTGCTGGAAGGCCTGCCCAACGGCGGCTACGCGGTGCGCACCTTCTCCGAACGCGACGTGGCCGACGCGATCGAGCTGCGCGGCACTGTGGAAGGCCTGGCGGCGCGGCTGGCGGCCGAGCGCGGCGTCGCGGCCGAGGTGCTGGCCGAGGCACGCGCCTGCCTGGCCGAGGTCGACGCCTTGCTGGAGCAGCCGGCGCTGGACGACGAGGCCTTCACCCGCTACGTCACGCTCAACCAGCGCTTCCACAACCTGCTGAGCGACATGTGCGGCAGCCCCGTGCTGGCCCGCGAGCTGGCGCGGGTGGTGAGCCTGCCGTTCGCGTCGCCCTCCGGCTTCGTGGTCGTGCAGGCGAACACGCCCAAGGCGCGCGACATGCTGGTCGTGGCGCAGGACCAGCACCGGCAGGTGCTGGACGCCATCGAGTGCCGCGAAGGCGCGCGCGCCGAGGCGATCATGCGCGAGCATTCGCGGCTGGCGCAGCGCAACCTGCGCGAGGCCGTGCAGGCTCCGGATCCGCGCCGCATGCCGGGCGTGCGGCTGATCCGGCAACGCTAGCTCCGTGCTCATCGTGATAACGGCGCGACCGCTATTGCATTTCGTCATAACTGCTAGAGTCCGCGCCGGGCTTGCGCGCATTCGGCGCGCGACCAGAATCCGCACCCACAAGCCGGCCGCATCGGGAACGCAGGCCTGCACACAACCTAGGAGAACGACGCCATGCACAAGAGAAGTTTCCTCGGCACCGCGGTGGCCCTGGGCCTGCTGGGCGCCAGCGGCCTGGCCATGGCGCAGGACAACGTCTTCAAGATCGGCCTGATCCTGCCGATGACGGGCCAGCAGGCCACCACCGGCCGCCAGATCGAGGCCGCCGCGAAGCTGTGGATGGCGCAGAACGGCGACAGCGTCGCCGGCAAGAAGGTGCAGCTGATCGTCAAGGACGACGGCAGCGTGCCGGCCAACACGCGCCGCCTGGCGCAGGAGCTGGTGGTCAACGACAAGGTGAACGTGCTCGCCGGCATGGGCATCACGCCCTCGGCGCTGGCGGTGGCGCCGATCGCCACCCAGTCCAAGACGCCGCTGGTGGTGATGGCCGCCGCGACCTCCAGCATCACCGAAGCCTCGCCCTACGTCGTGCGCACCAGCTTCACGCTGCCGCAGGCCTCGGTGGCGCTGGCCGACTGGGTGCCCAGGAACGGGATAAAAAGCGTGGTGACGCTGGTGTCCGACTACGGCCCGGGCATCGACGCCGAGAAGTACTTCAGCGAGCGCTTCCTGTTCAACGGCGGCAAGGTGCTGGACAAGCTGCGCGTGCCGCTGGCCAACCCGGACTTCGCGCCGTTCCTGCAGAAGGTGCGGGACCTCAAGCCGGACGCGGTGTTCGTGTTCGTGCCCTCCGGCGCGGGCACGGCGGTGATGAAGCAGTTCGCCGAGCGCGGCATGGACAAGGCCGGCATCAAGCTGATCGGCACGGGCGACGTCACGGACGACGACCAGCTGGCCGACATGGGCGACGTCGCCCTGGGCGTGGTCACCTCGCACCACTACTCCACCGACCACAACTCGCCGGCCAACAAGAAGTTCGTCGAGGCCTTCCAGAAGGCCAACAAGAACCTGCGCCCCAACTTCATGGCCGTGGGCGGCTACGACGGCATGCGCGTGATCTACGAGGCGCTGAAGAAGTCCGGCGGCAAGGGCGGCGGCGACGCGCTGCTGGCGGCAATGAAGGGCCAGATCTTCGAAAGCCCGCGCGGCCCGGTGTTCATCGACGCCCAGACCCGCGACATCGTGCAGAACATCTACCTGCGCAAGGTCGAGAAGAAGAACGGCCAGCTGTACAACGTGGAATTCGACGTCATCAAGGACGTCAAGGACCCGGGCAAGGCGAAGTAAGCTGCCTGGCTCCTTCCCCCGCCGGGGGAAGGTCGGGATGGGGGCGCTTCCGTGGCGCCGCGTGCCCCCACCCCAACCCTCCCCCGGAAGGGGAGGGAGTGAACACATCCCACCCACCATGCTCACCATCCTCTTCGACGGCGTCGCCTACGGCATGCTGCTGTTCGTGCTGGCGGTCGGCCTGGCCGTCACCATGGGCTTGATGAATTTCATCAACCTCGCGCACGGCGCCTTCGCCATGGCCGGCGGCTACATCACGGTGCTGCTGATGCAGCGGCTGGACGTGCCCTTCCTGGTCTGCCTGCCGATCGCCTTCGCGGGCTCCGCGCTGCTGGGCGCGGTGCTGGAGCGCACGCTGTACCGGCCGCTGTACCACAAGCCCCACCTGGACCAGGTGCTGTTCTCCATCGGCCTGGTGTTCATGTCGGTGGCGGCGGTCGACTACTACGTCGGCTCCACGCAGCAGATCATGCAGCTGCCCGCCTGGCTCAAGGGCCGCACCGAGATCGGTTCGCTGGGCATGGGCCACTACCGGCTGTTCATCATCGCCGTGTGCGCTGCACTGACGGTGGCGCTGCAGTACATCCTGGCCAAGACGCGCTTCGGCAGCCGGCTGCGCGCCGCGGTGGACGACCAGCGCGTGGCCGCCGGCATGGGCATCAACGTCAACGTGGTGTTCCTCTCCACCTTCGCCTTCGGCTCCGGCCTGGCCGGCCTGGGCGGCGCGCTCGGCGCCGAGGTGCTGGGGCTCGATCCCACCTTCCCCCTGAAGTTCATGATCTATTTCCTGATCGTGGTGGCCGTCGGCGGCACTTCCTCGATCACCGGGCCGCTGCTGGCGGCGCTGCTGCTGGGCATCGCCGACGTGGCGGGCAAATACTACATCCCCAAGATGGGCGCCTTCATCGTCTACAGCCTCATGATCGTCATCCTGCTGTGGCGGCCCAACGGCCTGTTCGTGCGCCAGGGAGGCAAGGCATGAGCGCCGCACGGCCGCCCGAAGCCGCGGCGCCCCTGGTCGAGGGCGGCGGCGCAAACCCTGAAATGGGCAAGGCCGGTCACGCGCCGAGCCCGGCCCAGGCGAACCTGCTGCGGGCCAGCCGCATGAAGCCCTGGGAGCCGGTGTTGTGGCTGCTCGCGTTCGCAGCGCCCATGGTGTTCCCGTCCTATGCGGCGATGGTCAACGAGATCGCCATCCTCGCGCTGTTCGCCGTCTCGCTCGACCTGGTGCTCGGCTTCGGCGGCATCGTGTCGCTGGGCCACGCGGCCTTCTTCGGCCTGGGCGCCTACACCGCCGCGCTGTTCTGCAAGCACGTGATGCCCGACCCGCACGTGGGCCTGCTGGTGGCCATGGGCACGGCCGGCCTGCTGGGGCTGGTGGCCAGCCTCACCGTGCTGCGCGGCACCGACCTGACGCGGCTGATGGTGACGCTGGGCGTCGCGCTGGTGCTGGCGGAACTGGCGAACAAGCTGGACTGGCTCACCGGCGGCACCGACGGCATCCAGGGCCTGATGTTCTCGCCCGTGCTGGGCAAGTTCGAATTCGACCTGGCCGGCCACACCGCGTCCTACTACTCGCTGGCCGTGCTGCTGATCCTGTTCCTGCTGGCGCGGCGCATCGTGCACTCGCCCTTCGGCGCCACGCTCAAGGCGATCCGCGACAACCGGCTGCGCGCGATGGCCATCGGCGTGCCCGTGCATGCGCGGCTGATCGCCGTCTACACCATCGCTGCCGCCATGGCCGGCGCCGCCGGGGCGCTGTTCACGCAGACCTCGGGCTTCGCCTCCATCGACGTGCTGGAGTTCCACCGCTCGGCCGACGTGATGCTGATGCTGGTCATCGGCGGCACGGGCTGGCTGTATGGCGGGGTCATCGGCGCCACCGTGTTCCGGCTGATGCAGGACTTCCTCTCGCAGATCACGCCGCAGTACTGGACCTTCTGGATCGGCCTGTTCCTGGTGGTGCTGGTGCTGGTCGGCCGCGACCGGCTGCTGAAACCCTGGACCTGGTGGAAGAGGGGCGGGCCATGAGGGACATCGTGCTGTCCTGCCAGGGACTGGTGAAGAAGTTCGGCGGCATCACCGCCACCAACAATGTCTCGCTCGAGCTGCACCGGGGCGCGCGCCATGCGCTCATTGGCCCCAACGGCGCCGGCAAGACCACGCTGGTCAACCTGCTGACCGGCGTGCTGGAGCCCACCGCCGGCCGCATCACGCTGGAAGGCCAGGACATCTCCACGCTGGCGCCGCACCAGCGCGTGCGGCGCGGCATGGTGCGCACCTTCCAGATCAACCAGCTGTTCGCCTCCATGACGCCGCTGGAGACGCTGGCGCTGGTGGTCTCACAGCAGCGCGGCCTGGGAACGCGCTGGTGGAAGTCGCTGGGCCAGGATGCCGCGGTGGCGCAGCGTGCGCAGCAGCTGCTGGACCAGTTCCACCTGGCCGAAGTCGCCAACCAGAAGACCGAGCACCTGGCGTACGGCAAGCGCCGCCTGCTGGAGATCGCGATCGCGCTGGCCTGCGAGCCGCGCGTGCTGCTGCTGGACGAGCCGGTCGCGGGCGTGCCGGCCGGCGAGCGCGAGGAACTTCTGCAGACCGTGGCGGCGTTGCCCGCCGACGTCTCGGTGCTGCTGATCGAGCACGACATGGACCTCGTCTTCAGCTTCGCCAACCGCATGACGGTGCTGGTCAACGGCACCGTGCTCACCGAGGGCACGCCCGAGGAGATCGCGTCCAACCAGGACGTGAAGGCCGTGTACCTGGGCCACGGCGACGAGATCAACGTGGCGCTGACCCCCGGCGCGGAGCGGGCCCATGTCTGAGATGCTCACCGTCGAGAACCTGAGCGCCGGCTACGGCGAGGCCGTGGTGCTGAACGGCGTGTCCTTCGCCCTGGGCGAGGGAGAAACGCTGGCCCTGCTGGGACGCAACGGCACCGGCAAGACGACCCTGATCAACACGCTGGCCGGCGCCACCCGGCAGCACGCGGGCAGCATCACGCTGGGCGGCGTCGCGCTGCACAAGCTGCCTTCGCACCTGCGCGCCGCGGCCGGCATCGGCTGGGTGCCGCAGGAGCGCAACATCTTCAAGTCGCTCACGGTGCACGAGAACCTGACCGCGGTGCAGCGGCCCGGCCGCTGGACGCCGGAGCGCGTCTACGAGATGTTCCCGCGCCTGGCCGAACGCAAGACCAACCTGGGCACGCAGCTGTCCGGAGGCGAGCAGCAGATGCTGGCCGTGGGCCGCGCGCTGGTGGTCAACCCCCGGCTGCTGCTGCTGGACGAACCGCTGGAAGGCCTGGCCCCCATCATCGTCAACGAGCTGCTGCGGGCCATCTCGCGCATCACGCGCTCCGAAGGCCTGTCGGCCATCATCGTGGAGCAGCATCCGCAGGCGATCCTGGCGATCTCCAACCAGGCGATCGTGCTGGACCACGGCACCGTGGTGCATGCCGACACCGCAGCGGCCTTGCGCGCCGCGCCGGAATTGCTGGACCGCCTGCTGGGCGTGGCACGTTAAGGATCTCCCATGAATTCCGTATTGACCCGCCGCCGCACGCTTGCCGCGCTGGCCGGCGCCATCGCCACGCCCTTTGCACTGGCCCAGGCCAAGTGGCCCGCCAAGCCGGTCCGCATCGTCGTGCCCTTCGGCGCCGGTGGCGTGGCCGACCTCACCGCGCGCGCCGTCGGCCAGAAACTCAGCGAGCAGCTGGGCCAGGCCTTCGTCATCGACAACCGCCCGGGGGCGGGCGGGGTCACGGCCGGCCAGGCGGTCGCCACGGCCGACCCGGATGGCTACACGCTGCTCCTCATGAGCAACGGCACCGCCGTGAGCGAGGGGCTGTTCCAGAAGCTGCCGTTCAGCGCGCAGAAGGACTTCGCGCCGGTGTCGCTGCTGGGCACTTTCGACATTGCCGTGGTGGTGCCGGAGAACTCGCGCTTCAAGACGCTGGGCGACCTGCTGGCGGAAGCCAAGGCCAGGCCGGGCCAGCTGAACATCGCCACCATCGCGGTGGGCAGCACGCAGAACCTCGCGGCCGAACTGTTCAAGTCCACGGCGGGCATCCAGGCCCAGATCGTGCCCTTCAACGGCACGCCGGCGGTGGTGACGGCGCTGCGCGGCGGCTCGGTCGACGCGGGCATCGAGATCCTGGCGCCGATCAAGTCGCAGATCACGTCCAAGGCGCTGCGCGCGCTGGCCACCTTCGGCGAGAAGCGGCCGACGGGACTGCCCGACGTGCCGACGGCCAGCGAGACCGGCGGCGCGCTGAAGGGCCTGCAGATCGCGTCCTGGAATGCGCTGGCCGCGCCGGCGAAGACGCCGCCCGCGATCATCGAGCGCCTGAACCACGCGTGCCAGGTGGCGCTCGCCAGCCCCGACCTGAAGAAGAAGCTGGCCGACCTGAACGTCGATGCCCGGGCCAGCTCGCCGCAGGAACTGGCAACGCTGCTCGCGAGCGAGACGAAACGCTGGAGCGGCGTGATCGAGCGGGCGAAGATCCCCAAGATGTGACCCCGGGAGCGATCGCATGCAAGTCCAACGCATCGGCATCGTCGGCTACGGCGAAGTCGGCAAGATCTTCGCGGCGGGCCTGAAGCCGCAGGTGGCGCAGATCGGCGCCTGGGACCTGAAATTCGCGCAGGTCGCGACCGCCGAAGCCCAGCAGGGCCACGCGCAGGCCAATGGCATCCGCGCCTGCCGTTCGATGCAGGAGCTGTGCGAATCCAGCGACCTCGTGCTGTCCGCCGTGACCGCCTCCAACACGCTGGCCGTGGCCGAGGAAGCCGCGCGCTTCCTGCAGCCGGGCGCCGTGTTCCTGGACCTCAACTCCGCCTCGCCCGGGACCAAGCAGAAGGCCGGTGCCGCGGTCGCTGCGCGCGGCGCGCATTACGTCGAAGCCGGCGTCATGACTTCGGTGCCCCCGTATGGCATCCGGGTGCCCATGCTGCTGGGCGGCGCGAAAGCTGGTGAACTCGCCCCCTTGCTGGTCGGCTGGGGCTGCGATGCCAGGGCGGTGAGCGACCGGGTGGGCGTGGCCAGCGCCATCAAGATGTCGCGCAGCGTGATGATCAAGGGCCTGGAGGCGCTGGTCATCGAAAGCTACGTCAACGCCCGCGCCTACGGCGTCGAGGACCACGTGCTGCCCACGCTGCAGGAGACCTTTCCCTCGATCGACTGGAGGCAGCAGGGCACCTACTTCTTCAGCCGCGTCGTGCAGCACGGCCAGCGCCGCGCCGAGGAGATGCGCGAGGCGGCCAACACCGTGCGCGAAGCGGGCTTCGATCCGCTGATGACCGCGGCCATCGCCGACAAGCAGCAATGGGTGGCCGACCAGGCGCGCGAGGGCGTGTTCCGCGACCTGCCCAAGGGCGCGCGCTGGCAGGACTACGCGGACCGGCTGCTGGCGGCACGCAAGAAACCCTAGTGCTCGACGTCCTGGCGATCACCGGGCCGATCTACTTCGTGGTCGCGGTGGGCTACGCGTGCACGCGCGCCGGCCTGTTCCAGCGCACGGACATGCGCGTGTTCGGCAAGTACGTGGTGAACATCGCGCTGCCGGCGCTGCTGTTCAACGCGCTGTCGCAGCGCAGCGTGGCCGAAGTGTTCAACCCGGTGTTCATCGCCGCCTACGCCGGCGGCTCGGTGGCGGCCAGCCTGGCCGGCGTGGTGTGGGCGCGGCGCGCCGGCAAGAGCCTGTCCGAGTCCGGCATCGTCGGCATGGGCATGTCCTGTCCCAACAGCGGCTTCATCGGCTTTCCGCTGGTGGCGCAGCTGTTCGGGCCGGTGAATGCGGGCATCGGACTGGCGCTGGCGATGGTGGTGGAGAACTTCGTCTCGCTGCCGCTGGCGCTGACGATCGCCGAAAGCGGCGTGGACACGGACGGTGCGACGCGCGGCGAGCGACTGCGCGCGGCGTTCGCGCAGTCGCTGCGCAGCGTGGCGCGCAACCCGATGATCTGGGGCATCGCCATCGGCTTCCTGTTTTCGCTCGCGCAATGGCGCCTGCCCGAGCCGGTGGCGCGCACGGTGAACCTGTTCGCCGCCGCCACCGCTTCGCTCTCCCTGTTCGTGATCGGCGGCTCGCTGGTGGGCCTGCAGCTGCGCGCCTTCGCGCGCGACGTGACGGTGATCACCCTCGGCAAGCTGTTGCTGCACCCGCTGTGCGTGCTCGCCGCCGTGCTGCTCTTGCCGCCGATGGCGCGCGAACTGCAGGTTGCGGTGGTGGTGATGGCGGCGGTGCCCATGCTGGGCATCTATCCCATCCTCGCGCAGAAGCACGGCCACGATGCGATGGCGGCGGCCGCGCAGCTGGTGGCAACGGTCGCGTCCTTCTTCACGCTCACCACGCTCCTGTGGGTGGTTAAAAGCGCGCTGTAGCTTGGGTTGGCCGAGTCGCCGAGTCGCCGAGGCACGCGGCGGAGGGGAGGGCCGCGCCCGGCAACGCCGCGCACTGCCGGGCCGCGGGGCGATGGCTACGGCGTTCGGCGCGCCTGCTGCGCAGGTGCTACCGAATTCCCCACGCTGGACGGCCTTGCGGCCCTGAAGGCTTGAGAGCGGCCAGGTTCTGGTTGGGCCGCAAGACCGTCCACCGTGGGCGCCTGTGCTTTATTCGCCCCGCGTCCCGGCAGCGCGCGGCGTTGCTGTGAAGCAGTGCCGTGCCAGTGCCGTGGTGCGCCACCGCCCTGCCTGCAAAGCTGCGCGTGGGCGGGCTGCGGCGCGAATAAAGCCCAGGCGCCTGCGGTGGGTGACTCCGCGACCCACGACGGCTGTGGATCACTGATTGCGCCAACGGGTCGCGGGGTCGCCCAGCGCAGGGAATTCGGTAGCACCGCGCAGCGGCGCGCCGAACGCCGTAGCCATCGCGCCGCAGCCCGCCCACGCGCAGCTTTGCCGCCCCCAACGCCCCGAACGCCACCAAAGAGGTCCAAAGTTCCCCTCGCAGCGCACCGCTTTGGTGACCTTGCCCCCGTTTGATAGATGTCAAACCGTGACATGGTGGGAAGCCTAGGATCAGGCCACACACAAAGGGAAAGAGAGCTCTCCATGTTCACGCTGTCTCGTGACGACTTCCGGATCCAGGCCTCCAGTTTCGACCTGACCAAGGGATCCAACATCCTGCGCATCGCCTGCGGCGCGTTCATGTTCCCGCACATCGCCGGCAAGTTCGCCAACGGCACCTTCAACCCCGGCACCCTGGGCTTCTTCGCCAAGGCCGGCATGACCCCTCCCGAGTTCTGGCTCGGCCTCGCGGCGATGTCCGAATTCCTGGTCGGCGTGTTCCTCGTGCTGGGACTGTGCACCCGCTTCGCCGCGCTCGGCAGCGCCGCCGTGCTGCTGATGGCCGTGTACGCGCTGCAGGTCGTCAAGGGCTTCGGGTGGACCTGGAACACCGGCGGCTACGAATACCCCGTGTTCTGGGCGATCGCCTCGGTGGTCGTGGCGATGGAAGCGTGGAAGGTCTACTTCGCCGAAAGCCGCCGCGTGCCGGCCGGCCTGCGCAGCGGACTGCGCACGGCGTGATCCACGGGGGCTCGTCCCCCGGTCCTTGACCTCCGCGGCCGTCGGGCCGCGCAAGGCCGCCAGCAGCTTCCGGGCCGCGGCGGCCTTTTTCTTTGACGCCGACGGCGCGCCGGCAGGGGTCGGCGTGCGCCTCTGAATCTCCGCAGGCAGCGGCCCGTCAGAGCGCGTGCGGCACGACCGCCGAAGCCTTGGCGCGGATCAGGTCCAGCGTGGCCTTCTGCACCGGCGTGGCGGGACGCTGCAGGCTGGTGGCCAGCGACAGGCGGATGCGCAGCGGCGGCGTGCCGATCTGCTGCGCGGTGTAGGCGGAAGGGCGCGGCGTGTTGAGCAGCGCGTTGCGCGACAGGACCGCGCAGCCTGCTCCGTCCAGCACCAGGTCCAGGATCGCGGTCACGCCGTCGATCTCCAGGAACACGTTCGGCCGGCAGCCGATGTCGGTCATCGCGGCTTCCACGTGCATCCGGATCGCGTTGGGCCGGGTCGGGATCACCAGCGGCAGCCTGGCGACTTCCTCCAGGGGGATGGGGCCGGGCGGCGGGTCCTCGTGCAGGCCCGGGGGCCGGGCGCGCACCAGCAGCAGGTCTTCTTCCAGCAAGGGTGTGATGTCGAGCTCGCGCGAAGGCTGGGCGTTGTAGAGCACCACGATGTCCAGCCGTCCGCTGATGAGGCCCTCCTGCAGGCTGCTGGACAACCCCTCGCTGATCGACAGCCGCGCCTCCGGCAGCGCCTCGCGGAAGGCGCGGGTGAGGGGGACGGTGAGCACGCGCGCGACGCTGGTGGGCAGGCCCACGGCCACGCGACCGGCCAGGCCGCCGCGCAGCCGGCCCAGGTCTTCGCGGGCCCGCTCCACCTGGTGCAGGATGCCGCGGCCATGGTCCAGCAGCAGCTTGCCCGCCTCGGTGGGCACGGCGCCGCGGCCGTTGCGCACCAGCAGGTTCTGGCGCAGCTCCACCTCCAGCAGGCGCACTTGGCGGCTCAGCGCCGGCTGGGCCACGTCCAGCTCGATCGCGGCGCGCGTGAAGCTGCCGAGTTCGGCGACCCGGACGAAATATTCAAGCTGCTTGAGATCCATGAACAGGAATACCTTGGCGGTCATTATGCCGAAGCGGTATAGCTGCTAGACCCTGCTTTCGCTTGGACGCCGCAGGGCGCGCGCCCACAATGCCGCCCATGACAGCCACCGCGCTCCAGGGAATCTCTTCGATGGCCACGCGGCAGGTGCTGGGCGAGTTGGCCGAGGCCTGGCGGGCGCGCAGCGGCCAGTCGGTGCAGACCGAATCCATCGGCGGTGTCGATGCCGCCAAGCGCGTGGCGGCGGGCGAGGCCTTCGATTTCGTGGTGCTGGCCGCCGATGCCATCGACAAACTGATCTCCGGTGGCCATGCGGTCGCCGGCAGCCGGGTCGACCTGGTGGACTCCGGCGTCGCCGTCGCGGTGAAAGCCGGTGCGCCGCATCCCGACCTCTCCAGCGAGGACGCTTTGAAGCGCGCCGTGCTTGCCGCGCCAACCGTGGGCTATTCCACGGGTCCGAGCGGCGTCGCGCTGGTCAAGCTGTTCGAGCGCTGGGGGATCGCGCAGGAGCTGCAGGGCCGGCTGGTGCAGGCCACGCCCGGCATCCCCGTGGGCAGCCTGGTGGCGCGCGGCGAAGTCGCACTGGGCTTCCAGCAGCTGAGCGAACTGATCCACCTGGACGGCATCGCCGTGATCGGGCCGATGCCCGCCGCCGTCCAGATCACCACCACCTTTTCCGGGGCCGTGTGCACGACCTCGTCGCGGCCCGAAGCGGTGCGCGCGATGCTCGCGTTCATGGCCTCGCCGGAAGCCGAGGCGGCCAAGCGCCGCAACGGCATGGACCCCGCCTGAAAGAAAGAGACCCCAGCATGAGCCTGATCATCGATTGCCACGGCCACTACACCACGGCGCCCAAGCAGCTGGAGGAATGGCGCAACCGCCAGGTCGCCGGCATCAAGGACCCGTCGCTGATGCCCAAGTTGTCCGAGCTGAAGATCAGCGACGAGGACATCCGCGAGACCATCACCGGCAACCAGCTGCGCCTGATGAACGAGCGCGGCAACGACCTCACGCTGTTCTCTCCGCGCGCCAGCTTCATGGCCCACCACATCGGTGACTTCAACGTCTCCAGCACCTGGGCCGCGATCTGCAACGAACTTTGCTTCCGCGTGAGCCAGCTGTTCCCGCAGAATTTCGTGCCGGTGGCGATGCTGCCGCAGTCGCCCGGGGTGGACCCGCGCACCTGCCTCCCGGAGCTGGTGAAGTGCGTGGAGCAGTACGGCTGCGTCGGCATCAACCTCAACCCCGACCCTTCCGGCGGCCACTGGAAGGAGCCGCCGCTGACGGACAAGTGGTGGTACCCGATCTACGAGAAGATGGTCGAGTACGACATCCCCGCGATGGTCCACGTCAGCACCAGCTGCAACCCGGCCTTCCACACCACGGGCGCGCACTACCTGAATGCGGATACGACTGCCTTCATGCAGTGCCTGCAGGGCGACCTGTTCAAGGACTTCCCGACGCTGCGCTTCCTGATCCCGCACGGCGGCGGCGCGGTGCCCTACCACTGGGGGCGCTTCCGCGGCCTGGCGCAGGAGATGAAGAAGCCGCTGCTGGACACCCACCTGATGAACAACATCTTCTTCGACACCTGCGTGTACCACCAGCCGGGCATCGACCTGCTCAACACCGTGATCCCGGTGAAGAACGTGCTGTTCGCCTCCGAGATGATCGGGGCCGTGCGCGGCATCGACCCCACCACCGGCAATTACTACGACGACACGAAGAAGTACATCGACGCGTCGACGATCCTGTCGCCGGAAGACAAGCACCAGATCTTCGAAACCAACACGCGCCGCGTGTTCCCGCGGCTGGACGCGAAACTCAAACAGCAAGGACGCTGACATGTACGAACTCGGAGTCGTTTACCGCAACATCAAGCGGGCCGACCGCGCGACGGCCGACGCGCTGGCGCAGTACGGCGCTTCCACCGTGCACGAGGCCATGGGCCGCGTCGGCCTGCTGAAGCCCTACATGCGGCCGATCTATCCCGGTGCGCAGGTGTCCGGCACGGCGGTCACCGTGCTGCTGCAGCCCGGCGACAACTGGATGCTGCACGTGGTGGCCGAACAGATCCAGCCGGGCGACATCGTCGTGGCCGGTTGCACCACCGACAACACGGACGGCTTCTTCGGCGACCTGATCGCCACCTCGTTCCAGGCGCGTGGCGCCCGCGCGCTGGTGATCGACGCCGGCGTGCGCGACGTGAAGACGCTGACCGAGATGGGCTTTCCGGTTTGGAGCCGGGCGATCAGCTCCAAGGGCACCGTCAAGGCGACGCTGGGCTCGGTCAACATCCCGGTGGTGTGCGCGGGCGCGCTGGTGCATCCCGGCGACGTGATCGTGGCGGACGACGACGGCGTGGTCTGCGTGCCCGCCGCCATGGCGAAGAAGGTGCTGGAAGCCGCCGCCGCGCGCGAAGCGAATGAAGGCGAGAAGCGCGCCAAGCTCGCTTCCGGCGTGCTGGGGCTGGACATGTACAAGATGCGCGAGCCGCTGGAAAAAGCCGGCCTGCGCTACATCGATTGAAAGCCGCCATGACCGCCATCCTGTCGCGCCGCCGCCTGCTGGGGGGCCTGGCGCTGGCCTCGTCGCTCTGGCTGGCAGGGTGTGCCAGCGCGCCGCCCGCGGCCGACCCGCTGCTGCGCGCCACGCTGGCGCCCACGGGCGCGCTGCGCGTCGCCGTGTACCCCGGCAGCCCGGGCAGCCTGGTGCGCAAGCCGGGCGCCGCGCCCGTGGGCGTTGCGTACGAACTCGGACGCGAGCTGGCGCGCGAGCTGGGCGTTCCAGTGATCTACGTGGAGCTGCAGCGGGCGCAGCAGCTGACCGAGGCGCTCAAGGCCAACCAGGCCGATTTCACCGTCACCAACGCCAGCGAAGCGCGGGCGCGCGACGTCGACTTCACCGAGCCGGTGCTGCGGGTGGAACTGGGCTACCTGGTTCCCGCGGGCTCACCGATCCGCAGCTTCGCCGAGGTGGACCAGCCGGGCGTGAAGATCGGCGTGTCGGAAGGCAGCAGCACGCTGGCCGCATTGCCGCGCCTGCTGAAGTCCGCCACGCTCGCGCCCGTGCCCTCGATGGCCGTGGCGGCGCAGCAGCTCAATGCGAAGGGCCTGGACGCCTTCGCCACCAACAAGGGCATCCTGTTCGAGCTGTCGGACCAGGTGCCCGGCTCGCGCGTGCTGGACGGCCGCTGGGGCGTCGAGAACATCGCCATCGCCGTGCCCAAGGGACGCCAGTCCGCGCAGCCCTTCCTGGCGCGCTTCGCGCAGAAGATGCGCGACTCGGGCGAGCTGCAGAAGATGATGGACCGCGCGGGCCTGCGCGGTGCCGCCCGCGACTGAATTCCAAGGAGAACCACAACATGAACAACTCCCGCAGGCATGCACTCACCCGCATCGGCGCCTTGATCGCCGGCGCCTCCGCGCTGCCGCTGACAGCCCGGGCGCAGGCCGGCTACCCCGAGCGTCCCGTCTTGGTGGTGGTGGGCTACTCCGCCGGCGGCGCCGTGGACGCCGTCGCGCGCACGTTGGGCCAGGCGCTGTCCAAGAGCCTGGGCCAGCCCTTCGTGATCGAGAACAAGCCCGGCGCCGGCACCAACATCGCCGTCAAGTCGGTGATCGATGCCAAGCCCGATGGCTACACGCTGCTGATGGCCGCCAATGCGCTGGCCGCCAACATGGCGCTGTACAAGCCGCAGCCCTTCGACGCCGAGAAGGACCTGGTGCCGGTGGCGCTGGTCGGCCGCGTGCCGGTGGTGCTGGCCGCCAATGCGAGTGCGCCCTTCAGCACCCTGCGGCAGCTGATCGAGACGGCCAAGAAGAAGCCGAACAGTGTGGCCTACGCCTCGCCCGGCAACGGCTCGACGCCGCACATGGCGGCGGAGCTGTTCGCCCGCGCCGCCGGCATCGACCTGCAGCACGTGCCCTACCGCGGCGGCGCGCAGGCGATCACCGACGTGATCGGCGGCCAGGTGCCGCTGCTGGCGATGAACGCCCTGGAGGTGAAGCCGCAGGTGGCGGCCGGCAAGCTGAAGGTGCTGGCGGTGCTGACGCCGCAGCGCTCGCCGATCTTCCCCGACGTGCCGACGATCGCCGAGTCCGGCTTCAAGGGCTTCGAGGCCTCGGTCTGGTACGCGCTGATGGCGCCCGCGAAGACGCCGGAGGCCATCGTCGAGCGCCTGCACGCCGAAGTGCAGAAGGCGCTGGCTTCGCCCGAGGTGCGCGAGCGCATGACGGCCGTGGGCGGCGAGGTGCTGCCGGGCGACCGCAAGATGATGGCGACCCTGCTGCACGCCGAGCGCGTGCGCTACGAGAACCTGGTGCGCGAGGCGCACATCACTCCCGATTGATGCCATGAGCAAACCCACCACCGGCCCCTTCACCAAGACGCCCGGCTGGCTCGACTGGTACGCCGGTCCCAGCAAGCCGCAGTTCAAGCTGCCGCCCGGCAGCGTCGATGCGCACTGCCACGTGTTCGGCCCCGGCGAGCGCTTCCCCTATGCGCCGGAGCGCAAGTACACGCCCTGCGATGCCAGCTGGGAGCAGCTGTTCGCGCTGCGCGACCACCTGGGATTCGAGCGCAACGTGATCGTGCAGGCCACCTGCCACGGCGCCGACAACCGCGCGCTGGTCGATGCCCTGCAGCACGCCGAGGGCAGGGCGCGCGGCGTGGCGACGGTCAAGCGCAGCGTCACGGATGAAGAACTGCAGGCGATGAACGCGGCCGGCGTGCGCGGCGTGCGCTTCAATTTCGTCAAGCGCCTGGTGGACTTCACGCCCAAGGACGAACTGATGGAGATCGCCGCGCGCATCGCGCCGCTGGGCTGGCACGTGGTGATCTACTTCGAGGCGGTGGACCTGCCCGAGCTCTGGGACTTCTTCACTGCGCTGCCGACCACGGTGGTGGTGGACCACATGGGCCGGCCCGACGTGAGCAAGCCCATCGATGGCCCCGAGTTCGAGCTGTTCCTGAAGTTCATGCGCGAGCACCCCAACGTGTGGAGCAAGGTGAGCTGCCCGGAACGCCTGTCCGTCTCCGGCCCGCCGGCGCTCAACGGCGAGCGCAATGCCTACCGCGACGTCGTGCCCTTCGCGCGCAAAGTGGTGGAGAGCTTCCCCGACCGCGTGCTGTGGGGCACCGACTGGCCGCACCCCAACCTGAAGAACCACATGCCGGACGACGGCCTGCTGGTGGACTTCATCCCGCACATCGCGACCACGCCCGAACTGCAGCGCAAGCTGCTGGTGGACAATCCGCGCCGTCTGTACTGGCCTGAGGAGGGGCGCGCATGAGGACAACACACCTGGGACTGGGCGCCGCGGCGCTCGCACTGCTGGCCGGCTGCACGCACGTGCCGCTGCCGCCCCTCAATCCCCCGAACGTTCCGACGATCGAGATTCCCAACGTCGCGCCGATCGCGTTCCAGCCGCAGATCATCTGCCAGAACCTGGCGGGCATGCTGATCTCGCCGGCGGAGATCGACCTGCCCAGCGGGCGCGCGGTGATCGAATCCGCCGAGCTGCTGGCCGCGAGCGCCGTCGGCGTGGCCGAACGCGCCGCCACGCCGGCCGGCGCCATCACGCCGGCGATGCCGCAGCGCTGCAGGCTGAAGGGCCGCATCGCATCGCGCGACCCCAACGCGCCGGCCATCAACTTCCAGATCAACCTGCCGGTGCGCTGGAACGGCCGCTCGGTGCAGTACGGCGGCGGCGGCTTCAACGGCGTGCTGATTTCCGGCGAGGCGCTGGTGCCCGCGGCGCGCTTCGACCAGCCATCGCCGCTGGCGCAGGGCTACGTCACCTACGGCACGGACTCGGGCCACCAGACCCGCCCGGGCGATCCGCCGCAGGCCTTCGCCATGAACGACGAGGCGCTGGTGAACTTCGCGCACGCCTCGTACAAGAAGGTGCGCGACGTCGCGGTGGCGGTGATGAAGCGGGCCTACGGCCACGCACCGCGCAGGATGTACTTCGTCGGCAGCTCCGAGGGCGGGCGCGAGGGCCTGACCATGGCGCAGCGCTACCCGCGCGACTTCGACGGCATCTTCGCCCGCGTGCCGGTGATCCACTGGACCGCGCTGCAGCATGCGGGCCTGCGCGACGGGCTGGCGCTCACCAACGGCGGCTGGCTGAACCCGGCGCGGGTGAAGCTGGTGCACGACGCGGTGCTGGCCGCCTGCGACGCCGCGGACGGGGCGGTCGACGGCATCGTCTCCGACCCGGTCGGTTGCCGCGGCCGCTTCGACGTGACCAAGCTGCGCTGCGGTGCGGTGGTCAGCGACGGCTGCCTCACCGATCCGCAGATCCAGGCGGTGCGCACGCTGCACTCGTCGCTGGACATGGGCGTGGAACTGGCCCATGGCCAGCGCATCTACCCGGGCCGCGGCCCGAGCGGCGAGAACACGCCGTCCTCCGGTCCCACCGGCGGCTGGCAGGCCTGGTGGACCGTCACGCAGGAGCCGGCCTTCCCGCCGGTGCAGGAGAACGGCATCGCGTGGTTCTACGGCGCGGGAGCGATCCAGTACTTCTACGCCCGCAATCCGCAGGCCGACCTGCGCACCTACAAGGTCGCGGACCACGTGGCGCGCATCCGCGAGGTGTCGGAGCTGATGGATTCGACCAACCCCGATCTGTCGGCCTTCCGCGAAGCGGGCGGCAAGCTGATCCTGCTGGAGAACATGGGCGACTACGCGCAGAGCCCTTACGCCGGCATCCTGTACCACGAGACCGTGGTGAACCGCCTGGGCCAGCCCGCGGTCGATTCCTTCTTCAAGCTGTTCACCGCGCCCAACGTGGACCACGTGGGCACCGGCGCGCCGTCCAATGCCGACCTGTTCGGCGCGCTGGTGGCCTGGGTGGAAGAGGGCCGCCCGCCCGCCAAGCTGACGCTGGTCGAACAGGAAGTGAGGCCGCCCTTTGCGGTCAAGCGCAGCCGGCCGCTGTGCGAATGGCCGCAGGTGCCGCACTACCGTGCCGGCGACATGAACGCCGCGCTCAGCTATGCCTGCGCGCGACTCGAGAGAAAAGGAGGCTGACATGCCTTTGGACAAGCCCTACGCCGGCATCCCCGGCACGACCATCTTCGACGCCGACCAGAGCCGAAAGGGCTACTGGCTCAACCAGTTCTGCATGTCGCTGATGAAGGCGGAGAACCGCGAGAAGTTCAAGGCCGACGAGCGCGGCTACCTGGACCAGTGGGCGATGACCGAGGACCAGAAGCAGGCCGTGATGGCGCGTGACCTGAACCGCTGCATCGCGCTGGGCGGCAACATCTACTTCCTGGCCAAGATCGGCGCCACCGACGGCAAGAGCTTCCAGCAGATGGCGGGCTCCATGACCGGCATGAGTGAAGAGGCCTACCGCGACATGATGATCGGCGGCGGCCGCCCGGCCACCTGGACCGGCAAGGATGGAAAGAAGTAAATGGCCCGCATCACCGCATCCGTCTACACCTCGCACGTGCCCGCCATCGGCGCGGCCATGGACCTGGGCAAGGACAAGGAGCCGTACTGGCAGAAGGTCTTTGCCGGCTACGACTTCTCGCGCCAGTGGATCAAGGACAACAAGCCCGACGTGGTGTTCCTGGTCTTCAACGACCACGCCACGGCGTTCAGCCTCGACATCATCCCGACCTTCGCGATCGGCACGGCCGCCGGCTACAAGGTCGCCGACGAAGGCTGGGGCCCGCGCCCCGTGCCCGACGTCGAGGGCGCGCCGGACCTCGCCGCGCACATCGCCCACTCGGTGATCCAGCAGGACTTCGACCTGACCATCGTCAACAAGATGGACGTGGACCACGGCCTGACCGTGCCGCTGTCGCTGATGTGCGGCCAGCCCAAGGAATGGCCGTTCAAGGTGATCCCCTTCGCCGTCAACGTGGTGCAGTACCCGGTGCCCAGCGGCATGCGCTGCTTCCGCCTGGGGCAGGCGATCCGCAAGGCGGTGGAGAGCTTCGATGAAGACCTCAACGTGCAGATCTGGGGCACCGGCGGCATGAGCCACCAGCTGCAGGGCCCGCGCGCCGGCCTGATCAACAAGGAGTGGGACAACCGCTTCCTCGACCGCCTGATCGCCGACCCGGAGGGCCTGGCGGGCATGAACCACATCGAGTACGTCAAGGAAGCCGGCAGCGAAGGCATCGAGCTGGTGATGTGGCTGATCGCGCGCGGCGCGATGGCCGACGTCGCCGGCGGCCCCAAGCCCACCGTGAAGCACCGCTTCTATCACGTGCCCGCGTCGAACACGGCCGTCGGCCACCTGATCCTGGAGAACAACAAATGACGAAACCCGTCCGCATCGCACTGGCCGGGCCCGGCGCCTTCGGCATCAAGCACCTCGACGCCCTCAAGCTGATCGACGGCGTGGAGATCACCTCCATCATCGGCCGCGAACTGCCGAAAGCAGAGGAGGTCGCCAAGAAGTACGGCGCCAAGCACGTCACTACCGAACTGGGCGAAGCACTGGCCCGCCCCGACGTGGACGCCGTGATCCTGTGCACGCCCACGCAGATGCACGCCGAGCAATCGATCGCCGCGCTGAAGGCCGGCAAGCACGTGCAGGTGGAGATCCCGCTGTGCGACCGGCTGGAAGACGGCAAGGCGGTGGTGGAAGCGCAGAAGAAGTCTGGCCGCGTGGCCATGGTTGGCCACACCCGCCGCTTCAACCCCAGCCACCAGTACGTGCACAAGAAGATCGAGGCCGGCGAGTTCCACATCCAGCAGATGGACGTGCAGACCTACTTCTTCCGCCGCACCAACATGAACGCGCTGGGCCAGCCGCGCAGCTGGACCGACCACCTGCTGTGGCACCACGCCGCGCACACGGTGGACCTGTTCGCCTACCAGTGCGGCAGCCCGATCGTGAAGGCCAATGCGGTGCAAGGCCCGATCCACCCGAACCTGGGCATCGCGATGGACATGAGCATCCAGCTGAAGGCGGCCAATGGCGCGATCTGCACGCTCAGCCTGTCCTTCAACAACGACGGCCCGCTGGGCACCTTCTTCCGCTACATCGGCGACACCGCAACCTACATCGCGCGCTACGACGACCTGTTCAACGGGAAGGAAGAGAAGATCGACGTGAGCAAGGTCGACGTGTCGATGAACGGGATCGAACTGCAGGACCGCGAGTTCATCGCCGCGATCCGGGAGGGGAGGGAGCCGAATTCGAGCGTCGCGAAGGTGCTGGCTTGCTATGAGGTGCTCGACCGGCTGGAGAAGCAGCTCCAGTAACACGCGGCGCAGGTGACCTGCGCGGCCTCCAGCAGCCCGCCCCATGAAAGACCTGCACCCGAGCACCGGCGACTCACCGGCAGGAGCGCCGGGTCCAGTCACGGCTGACTCGGAGCCGGTCGGCTTTCCGAGGGTCTACGCCGTGGTCAAGTGGGCGGTGATCGTTGGCCTGACCCTCATGGCGATCGTGGCCGCGGCATTCTGGGCCATGATCCTGGGCGGATTCGCTGCCTCCGGATTCCGTGCAACCGACCCGGCCGGTGAACGGAGTGAGACCTTGGTGATGCGTTAACGACCACAACGCCAAGGCCATGTGCCGGATGTTCTACCACCTGACGCCGGAGCAACGTGCCCAGGTGGTGAGGTCACGCAAGTGAGCCCACTCGCACCGTGCTGCCCGATGGTCGGCCACATCTCCGCTTCGACCCCAGCCACCAGTACGTGCACGACAGTGTGCCGAAGCTACTTGCCGCTGCGCCTTTGCGTCAGGGTGAAGCCGAAGTGGTTCTTGTGCCAGCGCGAGAATGCGCTGAGCGCCGAGAACCCGAGCAGGTCCGCAACTTCGGTGCAGGGGCGCTTGCTTCCTTCGAGGTAGCTTTCGGCAAGCTCGCTGCGCACTTCGTCCAGGAGCGACGAAAACGTCTTGCCGTTCTGAGCAAGATGCCTGTGCACCGTCCGGCGATCGACACCCAGGTGCTGCGCCACCTTGTCCACGCTGCAGCGGCCCAGCGGAAGCGTCTCGCGCACGAGCCAGCCGACCTTGTCCGCGAGCGTCATGTCCGGCCGCGAGGTCATTGAATCCAGATACTGGCGTGCATAGCGGGCCATGACCGGATCGGCGGACGGGAGCTGCCCGGCCAGGTCCTCCGCCGCGCAGGCGATGCCATTGAATTCGGCGTCGAAGTCGACGATGCGCCCGAACATGGCGATGTGTCCGGACTGGATCGCAGGCGGCGAGTGCATGAACAGCACGCGCCGCGGCTTCCATGACGGGCCCAGCAACTCCTGCAAGATGCGGAACAGGTAACCCACGAAGAGCTCGATCCCCTGTCGGCGAGGCATCCGCGTACCCGGAACGATGTCGACCCGCAGCATCACGAGCTCGCCCGCGTCCTCGATGCGGATCGATAGCAGTTCGCTGTGCAACTGCAAATAGCGGCCGAGCGTTTCGATGGCGCGCCGTGCCGTGATTTCCTCTCGCACGACCAGGCTGAACGGACCCAGGTTCGACAGGCGTCGCGCCTTGGAAAGCCGCAACCCGAAGTCTTCGACCTGGCTCTCCGCGGCCGAGGTCTCCAGCAGCTTGGCCACCGCTGCCGCATCGATCCGCACGTCGGGGTCCGAAAGGCACGAAGGATCCAGGCCGCACCGGCGCATCAGGCGATTTGGATCGAGTCCCACCGAGCGCGCCAGTTCGGCGTACCCGATCAAGGTTGCACTGCGAATGGTGGAGCGCATTTTTCGGGCTTTCCGGCGTGTCTCGAACGGTAAAGAGAATGTCCCGTCAGGTCAAGCGTCGACGCTGGGTCCACGAAACAATTCTTCCCATGGTGCCTCGCTTCGCGGCCACCGACACAAGGAGACAAATCTTGATCATTCATTCCCTTCGGATCGGCGTGGCGGCCTGCCTGTGCGCGGCAGCCACCCTCGCAGCCGCCCAGACCTGGCCCGACAAACCCATCCGCATCGTCGTGCCCGCACCTGCGGGCGGCAGCATGGACGTGATCGCGCGCACCCTGGGCGAGGCAATGCAGCGCGACCTCGGGCAGCCGCTGATCGTCGACAACAAGCCCGGCGGGATGGGAATGCTCGGCGCCAACGAGATGCTGGCGGCGCCGCACGACGGCTACACCGTGATGGTGCACCTGAACGGCGTCGTGTCCGAGATTCCGTACCTGGGCAAGCCACGCTTCGACCCGTTCAAGGACATCAAGCCGCTCGCGGAACTTGCGCGCAGCGGGCTGTTGTTCGTTGGCGGACCGCAGCTGCCGGCCAGGACGCTCAAGGACGTGATCTCGTACGTGAAGTCCAACCCCGGCAAGGTCAGCGTCGCCTCGTACAGCGCCGGCACGGTGTCGCACACGCTGGGCGCGGAGCTCAACGCGTTGGCAGGCCTCGACATGCAGCACGTGGGCTACAAGGGCTCCGCCCCGGCACTGCAGGACGTCATGGGTGGCCATGTGCCGCTGATGTTCGACGGCCCCGCAACCTCGGTGCCCATGGCCAAGGCCGGCAAAGTCAAGGTCTTCGCGGTCACCTCGGCACAGCGCATGCCGGCGCTGCCCGACGTGCCGACCTTTGCCGAGCAGGGCTTCCCCGGCATGACGCAGGTCGTCTGGGTCGGCCTGTGGACCGCCAGCGACGTGCCGGCCCCGGTCCAGGTCCGACTGCGCGACGCAGCGCTCAAGGCGCTGCAGCAGCCCGCGGTGCGCGAGCGCCTGGCGGCCCAGGGCATGGAGCCCGGCCAGCCTGCCACCCCCGACGAACTCGCCAAGTCGCTGCGTGAGGCCTCCGAGCGCCAGGGCGCGCTCCTGAAATCCATCAACTTCAAGCCGGAATAACCACCATGCAATTCCTCGACGACTCCCTCCTTCCCGAAAACCAGCAGCCCCTGGTCATCCAGGTCGCGCCTTACGGCCCCGAGTGGATTCCCGCCGACTCCAGCGACATTCCGGTGTCGATGGACGAGCAGGTCCAGAAGGCGGTCGACTGCTACAACGCCGGCGCGACGCTGCTGCACATCCATGTGCGCGAAGCGGACGGAAAGGGCTCCAAGCGCCTGTCGATGTTCAACGAACTGATTGCCCGCCTGCGCGTTGCGGTGCCGGACATGATCCTGCAGGTCGGCGGCTCGATCTCCTTCGCGCCGGAGAGCGAGAGCGAAGCAGCCGAGTGGCTCAGCGACGACACGCGCCACATGCTCGCGGAGCTGTCGCCCAAACCCGACCAGGTGACCATCGCGATCAACACCAACCAGATGAACATCTGCGAGCTGTTGACCGCGGACGACGTCGCAGGGACTTCCCTCGCGAATCCGGCCTACCAGCAGGCCTACCGCGAAATGACGATTCCCTCGGGCCCCGGCTTCGTCGAGGAACACCTGCGCCGGCTGCAGGCCAATGGCATCCAGCCGCTGTTCATGCTCGGCGACGTGGGGCAGCTCGAGTCCGTCGAGCGCCTGATCCGGCGCGGCATCTACACCGGTCCCCTGACCATGAACTGGGCGGCGATCGGCGGCGGCATGGACGGTCCCAACCCCTACAACCTGATGGAGTTCATCCGCCGCGTGCCCGATGGCGCCGTGCTGACGATCGAAAGCATCATGCGCAGCGTGCTGCCCCTGAATGCGATGGCGATCGCCATGGGACTGCACGTACGCGTGGGCATCGAGGACAACCTGTGGGGCCGCAAGGGCGAACGCATGACTTCGGTGCAGCAGGTCGAGCAGATGGTGCGGCTGGCGCGCGAACTGCATCGCGAAGTGGCCACCGGCAAGCAGGCCAAGGCCATCCACAAGATCGGCGAGCACTACCAGAGCGTCGACGAAACGCTGGCGAAGATCGGCTACGCGCCGAACCGCCAGACCGGCGAACGCGGCGCTCCGCTGCGCCGCGTGGCCTGAGACAGGAAGACCCATCATGGCGAATTCCCATCGACCGCTCGCAGGACGCGTCGCGCTCGTCACGGGCGCAGGCCCGGGCCTCGGCCGCACACTGGCAACCGCCCTGGCGGAAGCAGGCGCCAATCTGGTCGTCTGCGACATCAATGAGCAGAACCTGGCCGATGCGCGCACCGCCGTCGAGAAGACCGGCGCGCAATGCCTGACCGTGCGTTGCGATGTCTCGGACAGCGCCTCCGTGCAGCGCATGTTCGCCCAGGCGGCGGAACGCTTCGGCACCGTGCACATCCTGGTGAACAACGCAGCGCTGACGCCCAACCGCAAGAGCGACGACGTGCGGCGCAATCGCCACTACACCTACCTCACGACGCCCGTGCCGCGGCAGTCGCTGGAGTTCACCAGCAACATCACCGACGAGGAATGGCACCGCTGGTGGGGCGTCAACGTACACGGAACCTTCTACTGCACGCGGGAAGCGCTCAAGCTGATGGAGCCGCAGAAGTACGGCCGCATCATCAACATCGCCTCGCTGTCCGGCATGTCGGGCCTGTCCGCGCACAGCCCGCACTACAGCGCGACCAAGGGGGCGGTGATCGCCTTCACCAAGGCGGTCGCCGCGGAAGTGGCCGGCAGCAACATCTACGCGAACGTGATGGCGCCGGGCCTGGTCCACACGCAGGAGGTCGACGCGATCCTGCAGACGATGGGCGAGGAAGGCCGCAATCGCTTCATGCAGCTCGTTCCCTCCGGACGGATGGGAACCCCCGAAGAGTATGCCGCCACGGTGGTGCACCTGGCGGGCGAGCACTACCTCGTGGGGCAGGTCATCTCGCCCAACGGCGGCATGTTGATCTGAGCACCCCGAAGGACAAGGAGACAAGCATGGACCAAGTGAAAGTATTGAAGGGCATTGCCCGCGCCAAGGGCTGGGCCTGCGGCGAAGCGCTCGTCAGCGAGATGCGATTCGGTTGGGGCTACAACACCGTCGCCAACGAAAGCGGAATCATCGGCGCGTACGAGAACCCGCTCAATGGCCAGTGCGTGAAGGGCAGGATCGTGGTGTACCCGACCGTGTCGGGCACGACGCTGGGCTCGGTGGGCCTGTACTACAAGTGCCAGGTGTCCAAGGTCGGGCCGACCGGGATCATCTGTCGCAACGTGCACGACATCGACATCGCGGGCGCCATCGCCGGCGAGATCCCCGCGGTGGACTGCCTCGACGGCGATCCCCTCGAGGAAATCCGCACAGGGGACTGGGTGGAGATCCGCGCCGACGAGGTCGGCAAGGAAGCCACCGTCACCATCACGCGCAAAGCCGCAACCCCCCGTTTGACCGCAAAGGCACTCACATGAAGCTCGATAGAACGCAGCAGGAAATGCTGGATGGCAAGCACGGCGAGGAGCGCCGCTTTGCACTGGAAAAACTGGTGGACTTCGGCAACGCCGTCGGCGCCGAGGAGATGGTGCCGCTGTCCTTCGTCCTCAACGTCTGCCCGATCGAAATGAAGGACCGGTCGCATCCCGACCTCTCCACCTTCGACATGGGGCACAGCCCGCTGTACGACAAGTTCATCGCGATCAAGGATGCCCGCGTCGCCGACGAGAGCAAGACCATCTGCCTGAACGACCCGTACCTGGTCCAGATCGACAAGTACGAGGAACCCGGCTACCCGTGGAACTTCTCGTGGGGCGACGGCAGCTACAAGCTGCCCAAGGACATCTACGACGGCTACGTGCGCGGCCATGACGCGCTGAAGAAGCACGGCTGGGTCATGTCGCAGTCGTGCAATTCGCACCTCACCACCCGCACGCCGCGCTACGGCGAATACTGCGCCTCCTCCGAATCCAGCGTCGCCGCCTACCTGAACACCTTCGTCGGCGCGCGCAGCAACCGGGAGAGCACGGTCAACACCGTGTACGCCGGCTATACCGGCTATCTGCCCAAGTACGGCATGCTGCTCGATGAAAACCGGCTCGCGAAGGTGATCGTCGAACTGACCGACGAGGTCAAGGAAAAGATGACCGATCCGGCGGACTGGGCGGCCCTGGGCGCCGTCATCGCCGACAAGAGCGGCAACCGCATCCCGGCCGTCGTCAACATGCCCGAGCTGCTGAGCCCGACTGCGGGCAAGTGCCTGTCGGGTTGCGTCTCCGCCGGCATGAACGACCCGATGCTGCACATCATCGGATCCGGACTGCCGGAGTCGCGCACGCTGGAAGCCGCTTTCGGTGGCAAGGTCCCCGCGAACGTCGAGCGGCAGATCGTCACGCTGGACGACGTGCGGGACTACTACCGCAAGCTCGACTCCGCCAAGAGCGACAAGGTGGACATCGTCGTCTTCGGCTGCCCGCACCTGACGTACGACGAGATCCGCCAGATCGCCCGCCTGGTCGAAGGCCGCAAGGTGAGCCCGAACGTGCACATGTGGGTCCAGACCGATACGCCTTCCTACCAGATGGCGAAGCACAACGGAGAGGCCGCGATCATCGAAGCCGCCGGCGGCAAGATCTACCACTCCACGTGCATGGGCATGAACCCGGTGCGCACCTGGAGCCACGACCTGAACATCGCGACCAACAGCTTCAAGTACGTCAAGCTCGGTGGCGGCTTCGGACAGGGCTGGCACTTCGGCGCGGTTCCCGATCTCATCGACGCTGCCGTCACCGGCCGTTTTGTTTCCACCCGCTGGTAAGGAGCCACCATGAACGCAATCATGATGCAGCAGCCGCTGCTGATCTCGACGCTCCTCACCCATGCGGAGCGTCACCACGGCGAGCAGGAAATCGTCTCGCGCCGGGTCGAGGGCGACCTGCATCGCCAGACCTACAAGGACCTCGCCCAGCGCGCGCGCCGCATGGCCAACGCGCTAGCCGCCAAGGGCGTAGGCTTCGGCGACCGCGTCGCGACGCTCGCATGGAACGGCCACCGCCACATGGAGCTGTATTACGCGGTGTCCGGATCGGGCGCGGTGCTGCACACGCTCAATCCGCGCTTGCATCCGGACCAGGTCGTGTGGATCGCCGATCACGCGGAAGACACCGTCCTGTTCTTCGACCTCACGTTCCTGCCGCTGGTCGAGGCGATCGCACCGCGCGTGAAGACCATCAAGACCTTCGTCGCCATGACCAGCCGCGATCGCATGCCGCAGGCGACCACGATGAAGAACCTGCTGTGCTACGAGGACCTGGTCGAAGCGCATGCGCCGGAATTCACCTGGCCGGTGTTCGACGAGAACACCGCCTCGTCGCTTTGCTACACGTCAGGCACCACCGGCAACCCCAAGGGCGCGCTGTACAGCCACCGCTCCACGGTGCTGCACACCTACGCCACGGCCATGCCGGATGCACTGGACTGCTCTTCGAGCGACACCATCCTGCCGGTCGTGCCGATGTTCCACGTCAACGCCTGGGGCCTGCCGTATGTGGCCTGCATGGTGGGCGCCAAGCTGGTGTTCCCCGGCCCGTGGCTCGATGGCAAGTCGCTGCACGACCTGTTCGAAGGCGAAGGCGTGACCATGTCGGCGGGCGTGCCCACCGTGTGGCAAGGCTTGCTGACCCATGTCGACGCGAACAACTTGCGGTTCAGCACCATGAGGCGCACCGTGATCGGCGGATCGACATGCCCGCCGGCCATGATGGACGCCTTCGAGGACAAGTACGGCGTGCAGGTGATCCACGCCTGGGGCATGACCGAGCTGAGCCCGCTCGGCACCGTGGGCAAGCTCAAGGGCAAGCACGCGGGGCTGGACGCGCCGCAACGCCGCGCACTGCAGGCCAAGCAGGGGCGGTCGCTGTTCGGCATCGACATGAAGATCGTGGGCGAGAACGGGGAAGAACTGCCCCGCGACGGCCAGGTCTCGGGCGAGCTGATGGTGCGCGGGCCGTGGGTCATTTCCGCGTACTTCCGCGGCGACGGCGGCGATCCGCTGATCGACCGCTGGTTTCCGACGGGCGACGTCGCGACGATCGATGCCGACGGCTTCATGCAGATCACGGACCGCAGCAAGGACGTCATCAAGTCCGGCGGTGAGTGGATCGGGTCGATCGACCTCGAAAACATCGCGATGGCCCACCCGGCCGTGGCGATGGCCGCATGCATCGGCGTGAAGCACCCGAAGTGGGACGAGCGCCCGCTGCTGGTGGTGGCCAGGAAGCCCGGTGCCGAGGTGACGCGCCAGGAACTTCTCGCCTTCTTCGACGGCAAGATCGCCAAGTGGTGGACGCCGGACGACGTGGCTTTCGTCGACAGCATTCCTCTGGGCGCGACGGGGAAGATGCTGAAGAACCGGCTGCGCGAGACGTTCCGGGATCACCGGTTGCCGACAGCCTGAGGCCGGCAGATGCCCACCATCCCTTCCATGGCCGTCTGGCCGGCACGCGGCCGCCTGCTGTTTCCCGGCCTGCTCGCCTGCGGTGTGGTCACCGCCGCGGCCGGCTTCCTGTCTGAGCACTACGGCGCGCCGGAGATACTGTTTGCGCTGCTGCTCGGGATGGCGATGAACTACCTGGCCACCCAGGGGCCGTGCGCGCCGGGCATCGAGTTCACGGCGCGCACGCTGTCGCGGGTCGGTATCGCGCTGCTGGGCCTGCGGATCACCCTGGACGAAATCGGCGGGCTCGGCTGGCCGCCGGTCTTGCTCGCGATGGTCGCCGTCGTTGCCACGATCTCGGTGTCGATCCTCGCTGCGCGGGCATTGGGCTTCACGCACCTGTTCGGGCTGTTGAGCGGAGGCGCGACTGCGATCTGCGGCGGTTCGGCGGCGTTGGCGCTGGTGGCCGCGCTGCCACCGCATCCGCAGAAGGATCGCGCGCTGATGTTCACCGTCGTGAGCGTGGCCATGCTGTCGACGCTGGCCATGCTGGTCTACCCGCTGCTCGCGACCGCCCTCGGGCTGGACGCACGACTGGCCGGCGTCTTTCTCGGTGCATCGATCCACGATATTCCGCAGGCGGTCGGGGCCGGCTACGGCATGTCGAAGGAAACCGGCGACATCGCCACCCTCGTCAAGCTTGCGCGGGTCACGATGTTGATGCCCGTGATCCTGCTCACCGTGCTGCTGACCCGCTCGCGCGGTGCCGCGGCAAAAGGGCAGCGCACTTCGCTGCTGCCGTGGTTCATCGTCGCCTTCGCGCTGATGGTCGTCGTCAACAGCACCGGCTGGGTGCCGCATGCGGTCATCGCGTCCGGCGGCACCCTTTCGCGCGCATGCCTGGTGGCGGCGATCGCCGCGATCGGCATGAAGACGCAGTTGCGCGAATTCATCAACGTGGGCCTGAAGCCCATCCTGCTGATGGTCGGCGAAACCATCTTCCTCGCGGGCCTCGTGCTTGCGATGGTGCGTTGGGCAGCCTAAGCGCCGGTGCTTGAACTATTCGAATGAAGGAGACAAACCCATGAATTTCCCAGCTGCCGGCGCCAGGCCGAACGACGGTTACCTGCTCGGGCCGCGCCAGGCGTGGTTCGCCTACGCGATGACCATCGGCCTGATGCTCTTCGACTACATCGATCGCCAGGTCATCGTTTCTCTGTTCCCGTACATGAAGACGGATTGGGGCCTGTCGGACAAGCAGCTCGGCGCCCTGGTCTCAGTCCTTTCGATCTCCCTTGCCGCCTGCGTGCTTCCGGTGTCGCTCGTGGCCGACCGCGTGAGCCGCGTCAAGAGCATCGTGACGATGGCCACCGTCTGGAGCATTGCCTCGATCTCGTGCATGTTCACGCGCAACTACAGCGCGCTGTTGGCGGCGCGCGCCGTGGTCGGCGTCGGCGAGGCCGGTTACGGCCCGGTGGGCGCCGCACTGATCGCGACCCACTTCCCCGATCGGTTGCGGAGTGCGCTGCTGGGCGGCTTCATGGCCGCGGCTTCCGTGGGGTCTGTGCTGGGTGTCGCGCTCGGCGGCGTCATCGCGGCGCGCTGGGGCTGGCATGCAGCCTTCGGAGTGGTCGGCATTCCTGGCCTCGTGCTGAGCCTGCTCTACTTCAAGGTGCGCGACTACCAGACGGTCGACGTCGGCACGCCATCCCAGGGAGCCACGCGCTCGGCCACCGGCGTCGCCCGCGCGGCCTTCGGTGCACTGAAGCGGTCGCCGACGCTGCTGTGGGTGGGCCTCGGCAGCGCACTGCAACTGATCGTCCTGTCGTCGATGTGGGCCTGGCTGCCGAGTTTCCTGAATCGCGTGCACGGGTTCGCGCCCGACCAGGCCGGAGTGCGTGCCGCGCTCTTCGTGCTGTGCGGTGCAATTGGCAGCGTGGCCTGGGGCGTCGTGTGCGACCAGGCCGCAAAGCGGTATCCGCGCGGCCGGGTGCTTGTGATGGGCGTACTGTGCCTGATGTCGACCGCCGTCCTTGGCGCCGCGTTCGGGCTGCCGCTGCTGGGCGTGCAGCTCTCCAACCAGGCGCAGTTCGGACTGTTTTGCCTCGGCGGCTTCTTCGCAACCTGTACCGCCGGCCCTTCCGCCGCCATCATCATCAATGTCATCCACCCTGGCTTCCGCGCCACGGGCGCGGCGATCCTGGGCCTGGCCCAGAACCTGTTCGGCCTGGCGATGGGACCTTTCATTGCGGGTGTGCTGTCCGACGCTTACGGGCTGCAAGCGGCATTGGCAGTGACCCCGGTGTTCGGGATCGCTGCGGCCTGGTTGCTGGTGATCGGTTCCCGTACCTATGAGCGTGATGTCGAGCGGTCCGCCAACCCGCTGGTCGACGACGCAGACCTGGTTGCCCCAGAACTTGCAGCAGCTTGCCGTTGAACGGTTTCCAACACGGCTTCCCCAGGAGGATTGAAGTGAAAGACACGAACAGCACCGTATCCGTCGAACCCATCGTTCACGAGGTCATCGCGCCGCACTTCGGCGCGGCCATCGGCGGCCCGACCGACAGGAAGGCCGCGCCCGCGGCGCCCTTCGTGCACATCCCGGAATGGGTGTCCCCGCAGATGCGGGCATTCATGCGCATGCTGGAGGACCCTGCGAATACGCTTCCGCCCTTTCCTGCGCCGGACGACATCGAGGCATGGGATCAGACGGCCGCCCGGATGGAGGAGCAGTGGATCCAGAAGTACGCGCCGTACATCAAGTCGGTGGATGCAGCCATCAAGGAGATCTCCCTGGGCGGGGTGCCCTGCTACGACATCCGTCCGAAGAACCTGGTGGATGACAGCAAGGTGCTGGTCTACATGCACGGCGGCGCCTATGTGGTCTATCGCGCCGGCGGATCGATGCTCGGGCGCGGAGTCACGGCGGCCGACAAGTGGAATGTGCGCGTCGTCTCCATCGACTTCTCGCTTGCGCCGCGGCGCAAGTTCGACCAGATCACCGATGAGTGCGTCGCCGCAGTCAGCGCGCTGGTCGATCAGGGCGTTCCCTTGAAGAACATCGCCTTCTATGGCGATTCCGCCGGCGGCAGCCTGGCGGCGGCCGTCGTCCTCAAGATGCGCGACCGCGGGCTCGGCATGCCGGCCGCATTGGCGATGGTCTCGCCCTGGCTGGACGTGACCCTCGACCCCGACTCGCTCGTGTCGCTGCAGAACCAGGAGACGAGCTATGTGATGCAGCACGTCAGGGCGGCGGGCGCCGCGTGGGCGGCGCCGGAGGACCAGAAGAACCCCTATGCCTCCCCGGTGTACGGCGATTTCACGAAGGGCTATGTCCCGACGATGATCCAGGGCGGGCTGAAGGAAATCCTCCTGAGCGGCATGGTGCGCATGTACGAAAAGCTGGAAGACGCGGAGATCCCGGTCAAGCTCGACCTGTGGGAGGCCATGCCGCACAACTTCCCCGACCGGGTGCCAGATGCGCCCGAATCCATCCGGGCTCGCAAACGGATGGGAGCGTTCCTGCGCGGGCATCTCGGATTGAGCTGATTCTGCTGGCCGACGAGCCGTTCACGCGCGCCGGCGTGTACGCCAGCACGGCGATCCATGCCTTCCAGAACCTCTGGGCGCAGAAGACCGGATTTCCTCCTGCGTCTTGAATGGGCTGGCGCACCGGTCTGGCGCCGCGTCGCTCACCCGGACGGTCTCCTGGCCCGCTGGCCTTTCGCCGCCCCAGTCGCTACAGTGCGGGCCAGCCGGGCACCGCCCGACGCTGCAGCCTTCCATGAGGAGACACGATGCGCGCACTGCTCGCTGCGTTATGCCTGACCGCCCTCGCCGGGTGTGCCCAGATGCCGGCCGGCTCCGCGGGGGCCGAAGCCTTGAACATGCGCCTGGTCGGGACCAGCGATCTGCAGGGGCGCACGGCCTACCAGCCCACGATCCAGCGGCAAGGCGACCGCTGGATCGCGTACGTCGGCCACCACGGCGACCGCAGGCCCAATCCGGTGTCTGGCCGGATCGAGGACAACGGCACCTCCATTGTCGACGTCACGGATCCGGCGCGCCCCCGTTACCTGGCGCACATCCCGGGCGAGGAGGGCAAGGCCGAGCAAGGGGGCGCGCAGATGGTGCGCATCTGCCCCGGCGCCACGCTGCCCAGGGCCGACCCGTCCAAGTTCTACATGCTCCGCGTCTTCGGCAACCAGGCGCACGAGATCTGGGACGTGACCGCGCCGGAGCGGCCGTCGCTCCTCACGCGCATCGGCGGCAATCTGAAGGGCACGCACAAGAACTGGTGGGAATGCGATACCGGCATCGCTTACCTCGTGGGCGGCAACCCGCAGTGGCGCACCACGCGCATGACGCAGATCTACGACCTGTCCGATCCTGCCAGGCCCGTCTTCATCCGCGATTTCGGCCTGGTGGGACAGCAGCCCGGGGCGACGGGCCCGGTGCCGATCTCGGTGCACGGCCCGATCTCCACGGGGCCGAAGGGCAATCGGGTGTACTTCGGCTACGGCACGAGCACCGACGGCGTGCTGCAGATCGTGGACCGGGAGAAGCTGCTGAACGGGCCGAAGGAAGCCACGCCGGAGAACCTGCTGGCGCCGCAGGTGGCGCGCATCGACCTGCCGCCGATGCACGGAGCGCACACCGTGTTCCCGCTGCTGCAGGTGGACGTGCCGGAGTTCGCGCGGAACCTGCTCGGGCGGGTGCGGGACTTCATCGTGGTGACCGACGAGGCGATCCAGAAGGAGTGCCTCGAAGGGCGGCAGATGGTGTGGGTGGTGGACATCACCACGGAAACGAAGCCGTTCGGGGTTTCCAACTTCACCGTTGCGGAGGCCAGCGGCAATTTCTGCTCGCGCGGCGGCCGTTTCGGCACGCACTCGTCCAACGAAAACATGACGCCGCTGTACTACCGGCGGCTGATGTTCTTCGCCCACTTCAACGCCGGCGTGCGCGTGCTGGACGTGCGCAACCCGTTTGCGCTGAAGGAAGTCGCGTACTACATCCCGGCAATGACGGAGAACACCGTCGTGCTCGAAACCCCGGCCAGCCAGCGCGCGAGTGGACTGCCGTTCACCGCCGTCTCCGAGCGGCGCGCCATCCAGACCAACAACGTCGAGGTGGACGACCGCGGCTACATCTACATCGTGGACCGCGCCAACACCGGGATGCACATTCTGGAACTGACGGGCGCGGCGCGCGAGATCGCGGACTGGGGCAAGGCGGCGAAGTGAGCGCCTGGCGGCCTCGCTTCGTCGCCGCCAGTTTCACTTGCCGAACCACTTGGCCACGTGCTGCCACGCGCACAGCATGAAGCCCGCGCACGCCGAGCAGTCGACCGCCGCGCTGAAGGCCGGCAAGCACGTGCAGGTGGAGATCCCGCTGTGCGACCGGCTGGAAGACGGCAAGGCCGTGGTCGAGGCGCAAAAGAAGTCCGGGCGCGTGGCCATGGTCGGCCACACCCGCCGCTTCAACCCCAGCCACCAGTACGTGCACAAGAACATCGCCGCGATCCGGGAGGGGAGGGAGCCGAATTCGAGCGTCGCGAAGGTGCTGGCTTGTTATGAGGTGCTGGATGGGTTGGAGAGGCAGTTGGAAGGGTGAACTCCGCTATCTCTCTAAGGTGCTTTCTGACTGGACAATCGCTGCATGTTGGACGCCAGGAAATGAGTGGCAAGAAGACCTGGGCGCGCCCTCTGGGCTTTGGTTGGCGATCAAGCCATGGTCACATCTGCGCGCCGATCATCCAGGGGACGGTTTCTTCATTCCCGATGCCGAGTACCTCGCTCCTGGACTTCTCGCCCGATGCGACGCGAAGCATCAGCGCGAAGATGTCCCGGCCTTTCGATTCGAGCGTCGCACTCCCGTCCATGACATCGCCACAGTTGATGTCCATGTCATCCTTCATCCGCATGTACATCTTCGTGTTTGTGGCCAGTTTGATGGACGGCGCTGGCTTGGCTCCGAAGCATGACCCCCGGCCAGTGGTGAAGGCGACGAGGTTCGCACCGCTTGCAATCTGGCCCGTGGCTCCCATGGGGTCGTAGCCAGGTGCGTCCATGAAAACCAGGCCATGGGCCTTGATGGGCTCAGCGTAGCGATACACGCCCATCAGAGCGGAGGAGCCGCTCTTGGCGACCGCCCCGAGCGACTTCTCGAGGATGGTCGTCAAGCCGCCCGCCTTGTTGCCGGGGGTCGGATTGTTGTCGATGCTGCCCGCCTCCCTTTCCGCGTATTCCTCCCACCACTTGATCAGGTCCACGATCCCTTGACCTACTTCGGGTGACACCGCGCGCCGCGTCAGGAGGTGTTCCGCGCCATAGATCTCGGGCGTTTCGCTGAGGATGGCAGTGCCACCCTGGGCGACCAGCAGGTCGACCGCAATACCGAGAGCCGGGTTCGCCGTGATGCCCGAGTAGCCGTCCGAGCCCCCGCACTGGAGTGCAACCGTCAGGTGGGATGCGGGTACCTCTTCGCGCCGGCACTGGTTCGCAAGCGGAAGCATGGACTCGACCGCAGCAATGGCCGCTTCCACCGTATTGCGCGTGCCGCCCTTCTCCTGAATCACCAGCGGGGTGACCAGTTTTCCGGCCTCGATTCCCTCGGAGAGGAACATCGCGTCCATCTGGTTTGCTTCGCAACCCAGACCGATCACGACCACGCCGGCAAAGTTGGGGTGCTTCACGAACCCTCCGAGCGTGCGCCGCAGTTGCTGCACACCCTTTCCCTTGTGGTCGATACAGCAGCCAAAGCCGTGAGTGATCGGCACGACACCGTCGACATTGGGAAAGTGCTTCAGCGCATCGCCCTTCGAGAAATGCTGCACCACGAGTTTGGTTACCGTGGCGGAGCAGTTCACGGTGCTCACGATGCCTATGTAGTTCCGTGTTGCGACGCGGCCGTCGGCACGGAGGAAACCGCGGAACGTGGCCGGATTCGCGGCGGGCACCGCAACCTTCGCGTCCACGCCAAAATCGCGATCGCGGCTGAACGTGCCGATCGCCAGGTTGTGCACGTGGACATGCTCTCCGCGTTCAATCGGTCTGGTGGCGAACCCGATGATTTGCCCGTAACGCAAGACGGGATCGCCGGCAGCGAAATCCGAAAGCGCCAGCTTGTGTGCCGCCGGCACGTCGGATTGCGCGACAAGATCATCGAATTCGGCGAGCACGGTGCCCAGGTCGATCGCGTCGCGGGCGATCGCAACGTTGTCGTCTGGATGAAGCTTCAGTGCGAGCGAGCCGGCGTCCATGGTTGCTTTAGCCCGCCTTGATGTTGTTGCGTCGGGCCACTTCACCCCAAAGCTTGTAGTTCTCTCGCGTTAGCGCGGCGAGTTGTTCGGGGCTTCCGCCGGCAACGATGTCGCCGTTCTTCCTGATCGTGTTGACCACTGCAGGGTCGGTGAGCGCAGCATTCAATGCAGCATTCGCCTTCTGGACGATCTCGGCCGGAAGCTTGGGCGGGCCATACAGACCGACGAACACGGTCACGACGAAGTCCTTGACGCCGAGTTCGGCTGCGGTCGGCACATCCGGCAAGGCCGGAAGGCGAGACTTTCCGGCGACCAGGATGGGGCGCAGCTTGCCCGATGCGATGAACGGAATGAGCAGCGAGGCCGCATCGATCATGCAGGGCACCTGGTTGCCGATCAGATCCTGGATGGCCGGCGCGCTGCCCTTGTAGGGCACATGGGTCATGGGCGGAAGTCCGGCGCGCTCGCGCAGGTACTCCATGGCAAGGTGCGTGTTGCCGCCGTTGCCTGAAGATGCGTAGCTGAATCCCTTGCCGGCGCTCTCAGACTTCGACC
Source organism: Ramlibacter sp. P4_H7 (assembly GCF_056400765.1). NCBI lineage: Bacteria > Pseudomonadati > Pseudomonadota > Betaproteobacteria > Burkholderiales > Comamonadaceae > Ramlibacter > Ramlibacter sp. P4_H7. Next base: position 89,907 of record NZ_JBFUKP010000013.1, on the reverse strand, counting down.
AGGCCACGAACTCCCGCAGGTTGTGGACAGGCGTAGCTGCACTGACGCACAAGACCAGCACCGACTCGAGGATGGTCCCGATCGGCGTGAACTCCGTGGGGTCGGGTGAAGGAGTCGGGAACGTGTGGGGATTGATCGTGAAGCTGGTGTTGGCGACCAGCAGCTTGTAACCGTCCGCCGTCGACCGCTGCACTTCGGAAGCAGCAAGGTTGCCGCCCGCGCCAGCCTTGTTTTCGACGATGACCGATTGCCCGAGGGAAGTTCTCATCGTCGCCTGAATGTGTCGCGCTCCGGCGTCGGTCAGCCCGCCCGGTGGGTAGCCGACGAGAAGAGAGATGGGCTTGGTGGGCCATTGAGGACCCTGCGCAAGCACCGCCGCAGGGGCAAAGGTCGAGATTGCCGCGCCAGCTGCGGTCAGCTTCAGGGCTTCGCGTCGGGACATGAGTTTCATGGGGTACCTTTCAGTGAGGAACGACTAGAAAGAGACGTTCTCCGCTCCCTTGAGTTGCAGGATCTGCCGCGCGTCCGCGGGGGTGGCTACCGAGAGAGACATCCCCTCGAGAATGCTTCGCATGCGGCGGACCTGGTCGGCGTTCGTCATCGCCAACTTGCCGGGACCGTCCCAGAGAGAGTCCTCCAGCCCCACCCGTACGTGGCCTCCCATGGCCGCGGCCTGCGCCCCGATGGTCATCTGCGCGCGACCTGCGGGAAGGACTGACCACTGATACGTGTCGCCGAAGAGCCGGTCGGCCGTGCGTCGCATGTGAAGCACGTCTTCGGGATGCGCGCCGATGCCTCCGAGGATGCCGAACACCGACTGGATCAGGAAAGGCGGTTTGATCAGGCCGCGATCGATGAAATGCGCAGCGGTGTAGAGATGGCCGATGTCGTAGCACTCGATCTCGAAGCGCGTTCCGTTGTCGCTGCACGATTGAAGGATGTGCGCGATGTCGGTGAAGGTGTTCTTGAAGATGCGGTCGTGGCTTCCGGCGAGGTAGGGCTTCTCCCATGCATGGCTGAACTCCTTGAAGCGCTGAAGCATCGGGAACAGGCCCATGTTCATGGTGCCCATGTTCAGGGACGCCACTTCCGGCTTGAACTCGTGTGCGGGCCGCAGCCTGTCTTCGAGCGACATCGTCGGAGCGCCTCCCGTAGTCAGGTTGATCACCACGTTGCTGGCGGCCTTGATACGAGGCAGGAACTGCCTGAAAAGCGCGGGGTCCTGCGACGGGCTTCCGTCGGTGGGGTTCCGGGCATGCAGGTGAACGATGGCGGCGCCGGCCTCGGCGGCACCGACTGCAGCCTGCGTGATCTGTTCGGGTGTCACCGGCAGGTAGGGCGACATCGACGGTGTGTGGATCGCGCCAGTGACGGCGCAGGTGATGATGACTTTCCGGGGCATGGAGTTCTCCGAGTGATCGATGCTGCGTTTTGCTCAGGCTTTCGGGGCCTTGCGCTTGTGGACGGCCAGCGCCATCAGCCGCCGGTCTCGCCAGGCTGAGCGCGTGCTGATCTCCGACGCTGCCAGTTGCTTGCGCCGCTCGACGTCGACGCGTGCGACAGTGCTTTCGGACCAATCGAACGGCCTGCTGCCGACCATGGTCTCGCGGTTCTGCGGCCCATAGCGTCTTGCGTAGTCGGTCACGCCGGCGGGCGCATTGAGGTCGATCGTCTCGAACGGTCCCATGAACGACCAACGCAGTGCGAGTCCGTCCTTCAGGACCTTGTCGATGTCGTCCGAGCTGGCCAGCCCGGCCTCGAACAGCGAGAAGCACTCATTGAGCACTGCTGCCTGCACGCGATTGAGCAGGAAGCCCTGGATCTCGCGCGACAGCGTCACCGGCGTCTGACCTGCGGCGGCGTACAGGGCGTGCGCCCGTGCCATCGCGCTCGGGTCGGTCCACGGGGCCGGACACAGTTCAACCAGCGGGACCAGGTAAGGCGGGTTTGTCGGGTGGCCGACGAGACAGCGCGCGCGCCCGGCCAGGCCGGCGGTGAAGGTGGAGGCGGGCAGCCAGGAAGTGGAACTGGCGAGCACGGCGTCGGGTGGCGCCAAGGCATCGAGCTGGGCGAAGATCGCAGTCTTGGCCTCGACGGTTTCGCGGATGTTCTCCTGCACCATCACCACATCGCGCAGCGCCTCGGCCAGGTCCGGTACGCAGTGAATCCGCGCGAGCACCAGCTCCGGAGCATCGTCGAGCAGTTCAAAGCCGGCTAGTTCGTCCAGCCGTTCCTTGATGTACGCGAGGCTGCTGGCCATCGTGCCGGCGTCTGCGTCGTGCAGCCGGACCGAATGACCGGCCCGCGCGAACACGATGGCCCACGCGCGACCGATGAGGCCCGCACCCACGACAGCGACCGGACCACGACGATGCATATGTTTCTCCAGGATTGAGTGCCCCGGCGGGGCGGTTGGGCTGCCGCGTTTTCCGACAGCGAAGCAATCATACATCTGTGATCACAGATCTGGCTAGTGGAAAATGCCGATGCCTCGTGGGCGTTGCCTGTGCTCAGTGATCACAGGAAGCCATGGTGTCTATACTGGCCGGATGGACTTCGCCGGACTCGTCACGCCGCTGACTCGCCAGACCTTGAGCGGCGACGTCTATCAGCAACTGCGCGACCTCCTGCTCTACGGACGCGCCATGCCCGGCGAGCAACTGTCCTTTCGCAGCATCGCGGAGGCACTTGGGGTCAGCGTGATGCCGGTGCGCGAAGCGGTGCATCGCCTGGTGGCGGAGCAGGCTCTGGAGCTGTCGGCAAACCGGACGCTCCGGGTTCCGGTGATGACGGTGAGCCAGTTCCGCGAGATCACCAGGATCCGCATCAACCTGGAGGGGCTTGCCACGTCCGAGGCCGCGACCCGGCTGGACGAGGACACCTATCGGGCGATCGACGCGCTGAATGAGCGCTTTTCCCGCGAGCTTTCCGCAAAGCGGCCCGACAAGACGCGCCTGGTGGCCTTCAACAAGGAATTGCACTTCGCCATCTACCGGCAGGCCGGCATGCCCGTGCTGCTTCAGATGATCGAGTCGCTGTGGCTTCGGATCGGCCCGATCCTGAACTACGATTTGCGTTCGGGTTCAGCCAGGGTGACGCATCGGGAGCAAGCCGACCACCACGGTCGGCTGATGGATGCCCTCAGGAAGCGCGATGCAAGGGCAGCAGCCGAGGCGCTCCGTGGTGACATCCAGTCGGCTGCGGACTTCATCATTTCCCAAGGTGTTCTCGTCTCCGCGGATGTCACTCCTGACCATCCGCCGGTCAGCGCCGAGGCAGCGAAGGCCGCCAAGCGCCTGCGTGCGGCGCTTGCGTCGACGTAAGTCACCAGGACAGACAGGTCCTCATCGCCGGGACGCGTCCCTGGAGCAGGGCAGCACGGGTGCGGTGCCCGCGCTTCTACGAGCGATCAATAGCGGTCGTCAGCCACCAGCGCCGCGAACATCCGGTAGTCCGCCGTGTACGGCACGCGCACCGTTTGGCTCGCGTTGGCCTGTGTGCAGGCGCTGTCCGGCGCGGCGCCACCGTGCGTGTTCAGGCGCTGGACCGCGACCACGTTGCTGAAGCGGCCGCCCGGACCCTCGGCGTGCGTCGCGAGCAGCAGCTGCGGGATCGCGCCCGGCTCGCTCGCATCGGCGCGCTGGCGCACAGTGCCGACGATGCGGCTGCCATCGGGCGCTTGCCAGGACGGTCCCGCGCCATGCAGGCCGCTGGGACGCTGGGCGGCATCGAAGAGTTCGGCTTCGGGGGCTATGAACGCCCAGGCGAATGCGCCCGCCGCGTCCTTGGCTTCGCGGCACTCGTAGACCTGCACGCCGCGTGCATGCAGCGTGGTGACGACGCGGTGGCCGGGTCCGGGATCGAGCTGCGCGGGAACGGATGCGTCGGGCGCCGGCGCGGAGAGCGAAGCGCAGCCGGCCAGCAGGGCGGCGATCGGCCACGCGAGGGCGTGCAGACGGCGCAGGGTTCGGGTGGGGTTGCGGATCGCGCGCGTTGGCGCGGTCGCGGCATGGATGGTCGGCATCGTTGGTTCTCCGGCTTGGCAAGGGAGCAGGCCTTTCGGCGCTGCGGGCGGAGGACCAGTCTGCGATGCCGGTGTATCGGCGTTGCTGCGAAGTGCGCGCGGTTTGTAGCCGGGACGTATCGTGGCGCGGCTCATGCCGCCGCAACGGCGACCGGCACGGGATTCACCTGCACCATACGCGCTCGCTGCGCACCGCCCGCAAGCTCTCACCGACGCGGGCGATCTTTCTGTGTCGGGGTCGTCCGCTTGCGCACGGCTCCCGTCGCTTTCCGAGGCGATGTGCTGCGGTCCCAGGGCGCGGCATCGCCCGCGAAGCGCTCCCCCAGGAAGTCGAGCATCGCGCGCAGCAGCAGCGGCTGGTGCTGGCGCGAGAGGTAGACGGCATGGATGCCCAGTGCCTCGGGCTCGTACTTGGGCAACACGCGCACCAGCCTGCCCTGCGCCAGGTCGTCGGCGATGAAGTAGGTGGGCAGCAAGCCGATGCCCAGGCCTTCCAGCACCGCCTGGCGCACCACGGCCACTTCGTTGCTTTGCAGGGGACCGGTCACGGGGACCTTCACGGTCTGGCCGTCGCGCTGCAGGCGCCACTCGGTGCGCCCCACGCGCGAGTGCGTGATGCAGCGGTGCAGGCGCAGCTGCTCCGGCGCACGGGGCGCGCCGTGCGCCGCGAGGTAGCCTGGCGCGGCGCACACCGCGGAACGGCAGGTTGCGATGCGCCGCGCCACCAGCGTGTCGTCCAGCTGGTTGCTGATGCGGATGGCGAGGTCGATGCGATCTTCCACCAGGTTCACCGCACGCTCCAGTGCGATCAGTTCGACCTCCGTGTCGGGATGCTGCTTCAGGAAGTCGGACACCGCGGCGGCGAGGTGCGCCTGCGCGAAGGAATTGCTGGTGGTGATGCGCAGCCGGCCGCGCGGCGCGGTGCTGCGCGCGCCGGCTGCGGCCTGCACGTCCTGCGTCAGTTCCAGCACCAGGCGGCAGCGCTGCAGGGCCTCGGCGCCCGCATCAGTCAGGCTCACGCGGCGCGTGGTTCGGTGCAGGAGCCGCGCGCCCAGCCAGCTCTCCAGCCCTTCGACGTAGCGCGACACCATCGCGCGCGAGATGTCGAGCACCTGGCCTGCCTCGGTCAGGCTGCCGCGGTCCGCGACCTCCGCAAACACCTGCATCGCGCGAATCCGGTCCATGGCGTGTCCGGCCGCTTGAGCCGTTCCGGTTGACAAACTGATGACGAGTCTAATGTTTATCTCCTGAAACGGAGCCAATACAGTTCGCCCACCTTCAACGCACCGAAAGACCGGCATGCAAACGTTCCGATCCATGGCCCTGTGGTTGGCTCCCGTCGCGATGACGCTGGGCGTGGTCGCCACCGATGCCGCAGCGCAGGCGCCCACGGCGCCCCTGACCTTGCAGGTCTACAACGCGGACGCCAACAGCTTCCACGTCAACGCGGTGTTGGTCGCGGGGCGCACGGATGCCGTGCTGCTTGACACCGGCTTCACCCGCGCCGATGCGATGCGCATCGCGGCCATGGTGCTGGACAGCAAGAAGACGCTCAAGACGATCTTCATCAGCCAGGCCGACCCCGACTACTACTTCGGGACCCAGGTGCTGCAGCAGGTCTTTCCGGGGGCAAAGATCGTCACCACCGCGCCCACGCTCAAGAAGATGCAGGCCACGCTGGCCACCAAGCTGCAGGTGTGGGGACCGCGCATGGGCCCCAACGCACCCGTGAACGTGCCGATGCCCGAAGTGCTGGCGGGCAACGTCATCACGCTGGAAGGACAGGCGCTGGAAGTGCGCGGCCTCGAGGACGGCCTGCCGCATCGCAGCTACGTGTGGATCCCTTCGCTGAAGGCGGTCGTCGGCGGCGTCAACGTGTTCGGCGGACTGCACCTGTGGACCGCCGACACGCAAAGCGTGCAGGAGCGCGCGGAGTGGGCGAAGAAGCTGTCGTTGATGGCGGCGCTGCAGCCGGTGGTCGTGATCCCCGGTCACAGCGCGCCCGGTGCCCGGCAGGACGTGTCGCAGATCACGTGGAGCCAGGCCTACCTGGCGCGCTACGAGCAGGAGCTGCCGAAGGCCACCGACAGCGGCGCCCTGGTCGGCGCCATGAAGCAGGCCTATCCGGACGCCGGCCTGGGCATCGCGCTGGACATCGGCGCCAAGGTGAACAAGGGCGAGATGAAGTGGTAGGCCGGGCACGGGCAGCGGCCAGATCTTCCCGCAGGTCGTCAACGCTCTCCAGTCCGATGGCGAAGCGCAGGAGATGTCCAGGGTAGCTTTGCCTGCCGCTGCGGATACTTGCCATGTCATAGGGCATCACCAGACTCATGGGGCCACCCCAGAAGGCCGATCCCGAGCAACTGCAGACGGTCGCAGAAGGCATGCCTCCGCCGGCACTCCCCCGTGGCGCTGATGTACACCCATCAGGGGCAGGACGTGACCAGAATCACTTTCTGACGGGGTCCTGGACAGCGGCACCGGGCAGGGCAGACTGCACATCGACAGGCGGGCTCGTGCCGGCGGGAGCACCGGGGCCCCAGATACGAACCGCGCAGCAGGACTCCATTCGAAAAGTGGTCAGGCGAGCCTGCCACGGACCCAAAACCGAGTTCACCTGCTGCCGGTCTGACCTGTGGTGAGCATCTGCAATGGCACGTCTGGGGTGACGTTGGGGAGAGGTGGCGCCGTCGGTCTAGTGATGCCCGAGGCATTGCCGGCGGTCACCGTGCCGTTTTCCTTTGGCGAACACCGGCTTGAGCTGGGACATGTCCTCCGCCTTGCAGGCGGCACGGGCATGCAAGCGCCCTTCGCCGAAACAAAACGAAATGAACCGCGACAGCCGCGAGAAGCACGCCCCGCTTTGCACCGGCACGATGTCCTCCTCACCACCGGAGGACCCACCCGATGCGAACCTGGATCAAGCGAACCTTCATCGGCGTTTTCGGCGCCACCCTGGCCCTGGGGCTCACGGCCTGCGGCCACCGCTACGCGCACGAGCGCTACGCCAACATGAGCCCCGAGGAGAAGACGCAAGTCCGAAACCGCGCAGTGGACCGCGTCGCGTCGCGGCTGGACCTGAACGCGGAGCAGAAGGCGCGGCTGGAAGCGCTGGCCGCCAAACTGCAGCAGCAGGGTGCGGCGCTGCGCGGCACCGGCGATCCGCGCGCCGAGGTGCGGGCGCTCGTGGCCGGCGAGAAGTTCGACCGAACCAGGGCGCAGGCGCTGGTCGGAGAAAAGATGGCGGCCGTCAACGCCGGCAGCCCCGAGGTGATTGCCGCCTTCGGCGATTTCTACGACAGCCTGTCGCCAGGGCAGCAGGCGAAGGTGCGTGACTTCATGGATCGCCGTCGCCATGGCTGGTGGCACCGCGGCTGACCCGGCGCAGGCCCTGCGCGGCTGGATCGTCGCGATCGGCGCGGTCAGCGACGACCCGGCCAGCGAAGTGCTGGCGCTCGTGTGGGGGCCGCGCTTCGACCGCGTGCACGCGCTGTCCCTGATGGCCCGGCTGCCGTGGGCCGACGGTGCCTGGCTGCACGCGCTGCATGCCTTCGGCGAGCGCTTCGACGCGCTGCCGCCGCCTGCGCAGCGCACGCTGCGGCGGCAATTGCTGCGCATCGCCGACAATGCCGCATGCAGCGCATCCTGCTGATCGACGACGATGCCCGGATGGGCGAGCCGCTCGCGGCCTACTTCCGGCGCTTCGACCTCGACCTGCAGCAGGCCACGCGTCCAAGCGAAGGCCTGGCGCTGCTGCGGCGGGGTGGCTTCGATGCGGTGATCCTCGACGTGATGCTGCCGGAGCAGGATGGCTTTGCGGTGTGCCGCGCGATCCGCGCCGAGAGCGATGTTCCCGTGGTCATGCTCACGGCGCGCGGCGAGGTGACGGACCGCGTGGTGGGGCTGGAACTGGGCGCCGACGACTACCTGCCCAAGCCCTTCGATCCGCGCGAGCTGGTCGCGCGGATCACCACCGTGCTCAGGCGCCGGCGGACCGCCGCGCCGGACGCGCTGCTGCGCTTCGACGGCCTCGCGATCGACCCGGTCACGCGCAGCGTCGAGCGGCAAGGTGCGCCGGTGGAGCTGACCGGCACCGAGTTCGAGCTGCTGCTGCTGCTCGCCCGCGAGCCGGGCCGCGTGTTCAGCCGCGACGACATCCTCAACCAGCTGCGCGGCCACGAGGCCGAGCTGGCCACGCGCGCCGTCGACATCGTCGTCAGCCGTCTGCGCCGCAAGCTGGAGCCGCTGCCCGCGATCAAGACGCTGCGCAACGCGGGCTACGCGCTGGCGCTGCGGCCGCACGGCCATGGCTAGGCGCTGGCACCAGCGCGCGCGGCGGCACCTGCGCCATTCGCTGAAGGCGCGGCTGGTCGCGCTGTTCCTGGTGCTCGCCATCGCGCTCAGCGGCGCCTTCCTCTTCGGCATGCAGAAGGCGCTGGGCATCGGCTGGCGCGACGCGGCCCGGCCGCTCGTGACCGACTACGTGGACCGGCTCGCCGCGGAGATCGGGTCGCCGCCGGACGTGGAACGCGCCCGCGCCCTGACGCAGCGGCTGCCCATCACCGTGCGCATCCGCGGCCCGCAGGTGAACTGGGACAGCCATCCGGCGGACGAAGGCGCGCGGCACTGGCGCATGCCGGAGCACGGGTCCGGCGAGGGCGAGCTGCTGGCGCGTGCCAGCGCCGACGGGCACCGCATCGCCTTCGGCCTGCAGGTGCAGCCCTGGCGCGACCGGCCGCGCCAGTGGGGCTGGGTCACGCTGCTCGTGCTGCTGCTGCTCACCCTGGTGGCCTACAAGTTCGTGCGGCAGCTGCTGCGGCCGCTGGACGACATCCGCGCCGGGGCACAGCGCTTCGGGCGCGGCCAGTTCGACGAGCCGATCCCGGTACGCCGGCAGGACGAGCTGGGCGAGCTGGCCGGCGACGTGAACACGATGGCGCGCAGCATCCACCAGATGCTGGAAGCCAAGCGCGCGCTGCTGCTCGCCATCAGCCACGAGCTGCGCAGCCCCATCACGCGGGCCCGCTTGCACGTGGAGCTGTTGCCGGAGCAGGGCGCTCAGGCGCCGCGCCGCGAAGCGCTGCTGCGGGACCTGCAGGAGATGGCGGACCTGGTGACGGAGCTGCTGGAAAGCGAGCGCCTGGGGCAGGGCCATGCCGCGCTGCAGCGCGAGGCGACCGACCTCGGCGAGCTGGTGCGCGAGGCATGCCGCGGCACGCCGGCGGAAACGGACATCGAAGCGGGCCTGCCGCTGCTGTCCGTGGACCGCACACGCATGCGCCTGCTGCTGCGCAACCTGCTGGACAACGCGGTGCGCCATGGCCAGGGAGCGCAGGCCCCGCTGGTGCGGCTGGCGCGGGAAGGGGCCGGCCGCCTGGTCCTGTCCGTGCGCGACCACGGGCCCGGCGTGGAGGAGGCGGTGCTGCCGCAACTGGCGGAACCCTTCTACCGGACCGACAGCTCGCGCGAGCGCGCCACCGGCGGCGTGGGGCTGGGCTTGTACCTGTGCCGGCTGATCGCGCAGGCGCATGGCGCCGCGTTCTCGGTGCGCAATGCGAAGCCGGGGTTGGAGGTGCGGGTGGAGTTTCGGGAGCCAGGCGACGCCCAGCTCAATCCGCCGTGATCTTCCGGCTCTCGATCAGCTTCTTCCAGCGCAGGTTCTCGCGCGCCTGGAACTCGGTGAATTCGGCCGGCGCGTTGCCCACCACTTCCATGCCCTGGTCGGTGAACTGCTTGGCCACCGCCGGATCGCGCACGGCCGCGATCGCCGCGGCGGCGAGCTTGTCCTTGACCGCCGGCGGCAGCCCCTTGGGCGCGGCCAGCCCCTGCCAGGAATAGACCTCGGCGCCCTGCACGCCGGCCTCGGCCAGGGTCGGCACGTTGGGCAGCACCGGCGAACGCTTGCTGCCCGTGACTGCGATGGCGTGCAGCTTGCCGGCGCGGATGTGCTGCAGCACCGCGTTGACGTTGGGGAAGGAGTAGTCCACCTGGCCGCCCAGCAGGTCGTTGATGGCCGGCGCGCCGCCCTTGTAGGGAACGTGCAGGCCCTCGGTGCCGCTCTGCTGCCAGAACATCTCGGCCGAGAGATGGTCCGAGGCGCCATTGCCGGAACTGGCGAACGGCACCTTGCCCGGGTTCGCCTTCAGCTCCGCGATCACTTCCGCCACCGTGCGGGCCTTCTTGTTCGCGCCGGCGACCAGCACATTGGGCGCCTGCACGGGGATGGTGATGTAGTCGAAGTCGCGGCCGGCGTCGTAGCCGACGCTTTTCTGCAGGTGCGGCGCGATCACGTAGGTCGCCAGCGAGGACACCATCAGCGTGTAGCCGTCCGGCGCCGCGCGCTTGACCTGGGCGGCGCCGATCGCACCGGTGGCGCCCGGGCGGTTGTCCACCACGAAGGATTGGCCCAGCCTCTGCGTGAGCTGCTGCGCCAGCGCGCGCGCCACCGCATCGGTGGAGCCGCCCGCGGGGAAAGGCACGACGATGGTCACCGGTTTGACGGGCCACGCGGTCTGGGCCCCGCATGCGAAGGCAGCGCCCAACGCCAGTGCGGCCAAGAGCCTGTTGAAGGTCATGCGTTCACTCCGCCTTGATGTTGTTGTCCTTGACCACCTTGGCCCAGCGCACGGTTTCGGTCTGCATCCACTCGGCCATCTGCTGACGGCTCATGTCCGAGGGTTCGGAGCCCAATTCCTGCAGGCGCTTGGCAACGTCCGGGCGTGCAACGATGCGCTGAACGGCCGACTGCAGTTTGTCCAGCACGGCAGGAGGCGTTCCCGCGGGCGCCAGCAGGCCCTGCCAGGAGCCCGTCACGAATCCCGGAATCTGCGACGCCACCGTCGGCATGCCGGGCGTGGCGGCAAACGGCTTGGCGCTGGTCACGGCGATCGCCTTGATCTTGCCGCCCTGCACCAGGGCGTTGGTGGCCAGCACACTGGCCATGGCGGAGTCGATCTGGCCGCCAGCGAGGTCGGCCAGCGCCTGGGCGCCGCCCTTGTAGCCGATCACATTCAACGCGATGCCCCGGTCCTGTGCCAGCAGGATGCCCGCCAGCTGGCTGATGGAGGCCAGCGGCGTCCCGAAGCTGATCGGCTTGCCGGATTTCTTGGCGTAGGCGGCCAACTCGTCAATGTTCTTCACTGGAAGGTCATTGCGGACCACCAGCAGGTGCGGCGAGTACGCCGGCATGGTGATGGGCGTCAATTCCTTGAGCGGGCTGTAGCTCAGGTTCGGCGTGACGCTGGGGCCGATGGTCAGGTTGCTCATGTCCAGCAGCAGCAGGCTGTAGCCATCCGGCGCCGACTTGGCAACGAAAGCTGCACCGATGTGGCCGTTGCCACCGGCCTTGTTCTCGACGATGACGGGTTGCTTGAGCGCTTCGGCGAGTTCCTTGGCCAGCAGGCGGCCCAGGATGTCGGAGGTTCCCCCCGCAGGGTTGGGCACGACGATGCGGATCATCTTGCTGGGATAGTTGCCGGCGTCCTGCGCCAGGGCCGGCAGCGTGGCGCCAGCCAGCAGTGCCGTGACTCCCAGGCCCACGGTAACGGCGAGCGCGCGGCGGCGACGAGACAGTGTGAACAGGCGGGCGTTGCAGGGTTGCATGGTGGTCTCCGGTGGTTCGGTGGATGCGCTCAGGGCGCCTGGAAAATCACGTTGTCGAGTGGCTCGCCGCGCTGCAGGCGCTCGATGTTGCGGGCCATGAAGGCGTAGCGGCGCGCCAGCAGGCCATGGGTCCAGCCCGAGATGTGCGGCGTGCAGCGCGCATTGGGCAGCGTGTGGAAGGGCAGCGCCGAGGGCGCAAGCTCGGCGTGCCCGGCGGCCGGATAGTGGTACCAGACGTCGAGCACCGCGCGGCCGATGCGCCCTTCGCGCAGGGCGTCGAACAGGGGCTGTTCCTGCACCAGGGGCGCGCGGCCGACATTGACCAGGAGCGCGGTGCGCTTCATGGCGCCGAGTTCGCGCGCACCGATCATTCCGCGGGTCTGGTCGTTGAGCGGGCAGCACAGGACCAGCACGTCGACGTCGGGCAGCAGGGCGACCAGGTCGGCCACTGCATGGACGGCGTCCGCGCCCTCCGCGGGTTCGGCGCGCCGCGTCACCGCCGTCACGTGCAACCCCAGCGCGCGCAGGCGCGCGGCGGTGGCGCGGCCGATGGCGCCGAAGCCGACGATTGCGGCGCGGCGGCCCTGGGCCTCGTCGTGGAAAGGCCGCTCGAGGTAGGCGCGCGGCCAGTGCGCGGCGTCCAGCGGCACGGGCGGCGCATCGCCGAAGATGGCTTGGTCCAGCACCGCGTGGCAGACGAACTCCGCGATGGGGATCTCGTGCTCGTAGACGTTGCACACGCGGCAGTCCGGGGGCACAGCGGCGAGCGCGATGGCGTCCATGCCGGCGCCAGGTGCCTGCAGCAGGCGGCATTGCAGGCGCGCGGCCTCCTGCGGGCTCAGGCGCGTGGTGACGAGCACATCGGTCGCTATAGGTCCGTCCGCGGGCAGCGCGGCGACACCCGTCACGCTGTATGCGTCGCCCAGCAGGCGCTGCAGCAAGGGCACGTGAGGTACGTGCTGGCCGACGATGGTGACCTGCATGACGGGCCTCACCGCGCCTTGCCGCTGACGCGCACCGTGGCGTCCGCGCGGGTGCGCACCGCGGGCTGCAGCTGCGTGCCCAGGCCGGCGCCCTGCGGTGCCAGCACCATGCCGTCACGGATGACCGGCAGCTCGGTGACGAGGTCGCGGTACCAGGTGCTGAGCGTCGCCCGCACCACCTCCTGGAAGATGGCGGTCGGCGCGTGCAGCGCCAGGTGAAGGCCCGCGATCAGCGCCACCGGGCCGGTGCAGTCGTGCGGCGCGAGCGGCCTGGCGTAGGCCTCGGCGAGCGCGGCGATCTTGCGCCCCTCCGTGAGGCCGCCGCACCAGGCCAGATCGAGCATCACCATGTCGAGCGCGTCGGCGGCCAGGAGGTCGCGGAAAGGCACCGTGCCGGCCAGCGTCTCGCTGCCGCAGATGGGCGTGCGCGTCTGCCGGCGCAGGTCGGCCAGCGCGCGCGCATCGTCCATCTTGTTGATCGGGTCCTCGGCCCAGAAAACGCCCACGTCCTCCAGCGCGCGGCAGATGCGCGCGGCGGCATGGCTGCTCCAGAGGCTGTGCAATTCCGCCATCACCTCGATGCGGTCGCCCACGGCCTTGCGCACCTTGATGAAGGGCTCCAGCCCCGCCTTCAGGTCGGTGAGCGAGATCATGTGGCCCCCGGTGGCGGCAGCGTAATCGTCGAAGGGCCAGATCTTCATCGCGCCGTAGCCCTCCGACAGCAGGCTCTCGGCCAGCGCACCGGCGTCGCGCATGAAGGCGACTTGGTCATCGTAGGGACCCACGGCGGCGTCGGCGCCGCCTATGGAGCGGCGCACGCCGCCGGCGGTGTTGTAGGCATAGCCGGCGCAGGTGTTGTAGGCGCGGATGCGGTCCCGCATGCCGCCACCCAGCGCCACGTACACCGGCTCGCCCTGGCGCTGGCCGGCCAGGTCCCACAGCGCGATGTCGACGGCACTGGCCGCCCGCACTTCGGCGCCGGCGCTGTGGAAGCCGAGGTAGGGCGTCAGCAGGTGGCGCGAGGCCGCTTCGATGTGCCGGGCATCGCGCCCGACCAGGAAGGGCGCGACCTGTTCGTGCAGCACCGCTTCGACGGCCTGGGCGCCGCGGAAGGATTCGCCGAGGCCGGTGCGCCCGTCGTCGGTCTCGATCTCGACCCAGATGAGGTTGGGCCGTTCGGCGATGCGGATGGTGCGCAATGCGGTGACGAGTGACATGAGGCATTGTCCGGACCGCTTGGCAAACCTGTCAACGAAATGAGAAACTTGTCAAACAACTTGGTTTCGCCTGTCCCCATGACCACTTCCAGCCTCCCCGACCAGGTCTACGAGCAGATCGTCGCCTTCATCGCCCGCGACGGGCTTGCGCCGCAAAGCCGCCTGCCGAGCGAGAGCGCCCTGGGCGAGCGCTTCGGCGCCTCGCGGCCGGTGGTGCGGCAGGCGCTGGCGCGCCTGCGGGCCGAGGGCCGCGTCTATGCGCGCCAGGGCGCGGGCAACTTCGTCGGCGAGCCGGCGCCGCTATCCGGCGTCACCTTCGGTTCGTTGCAGAGCATCCCCGACATTCGCGCCCTGCTGGACTTCCGCGGCGTGCTGGAAGGCGAAACCGCGGCGCGCGCCGCGCTCTGCAAGGACAGGCACCTGCTGCACGCCATCACGGCCAAGCGGCGCCTGTTCGACGCCGCGCTGGGGCAGGGCAAGCCCGCCATCGACGAGGACATCGCGTTCCACCGCGCGATCGCGGAGGCCGGCGGCAACCGCTTCTTCGTGCTGACGATGGCTGCGTTGGAGGAGCAGTTCCGCTACGCCGTCAAGCTCGTGCGCGAGTTGTCGCCCCAGCAAAAGCAGGGCCGGGCCCGCGACGTCCGCGACGAGCACCGGGCGATCGACGAGGCCATCGCCGCGGGCGACCCGAAGGCGGCGCGGGCGGCGATGGACAGGCATTTGCGCGGCGGGGTGGCGCGGTTGTTCGGAGGCCGGTGACGTGAGTGGGGCAAGGGGGTAACGCAGGCCGGCATTCCCGTTCAGTGAGGCTTCCAGCGCATGGCTGGGACTCCAGCCGAATTGCGCATCTGCGGCCAGAACGAATTCGCGGGTTGCGGGAGGGAACTCCGAGACTTCGGAGCTCCCGTTCCGTCAGCTCCGCTCGAAGATCGCCGCAATCCCCTGCCCACCGCCGATGCACATCGTCACCAGCGCATAACGCCCGCCGATGCGATTGAGTTCGTGCAGCGCCTTCACCGTGATCAGCGCGCCGGTGGCGCCGATCGGGTGGCCCAGCGAGATGCCGGAGCCGTTGGGGTTGACCTTGGCCGGGTCGAGCTGCAGGTCCTTGAGCACCGCGCAGGCCTGCGCCGCGAAGGCCTCGTTGGCTTCGATCACGTCAAGGTCGCCGGCCTTCAGGTTCGCCCTTTCCAGCACCTTGCGCGTGGCCGGCACCGGGCCGATGCCCATGTACTTGGGGTCCACGCCGGCATGCGCCCAGGCCACCAGCCGCGCCAGGGGCTTCAGGCCGCGCTTCTCGGCGACGCTGCGCTCCATCAGCACCACGGCAGCGGCGGCGTCGTTGATGCCCGAGGCGTTCCCGGCCGTCACCGTGCCGTTCTCCTTGGCGAACACCGGCTTGAGCTTGGACATGTCCTCCGGCTTGCAGCCGGCACGGAAGTGCTCGTCCACCGTGAACAGGGTGTCGCCCTTGCGGGACTTCAGCGTGACGGGAACGATCTGGTCCTTGAAGTAGCCGGCCGCGGTCGCCCTTTCGGCGCGGTTGTGGCTCTCCACGGCCAGGCGGTCCTGGTCCTCGCGGCTGATGTTCCACTTGGTGGCGACGTTCTCGGCCGTCACGCCCATGTGGATGTTGTGGAAGGGGTCGTGCAGCGCGCCGACCATCATGTCGACCAGCTTGGCGTCGCCCATGCGCGCGCCCCAGCGCGCGGTGAGGTTCGCGTACGGCGCGCGGCTCATGTTCTCGGCGCCGCCGCCGATGGCGATGTCGGTGTCGCCCAGCAGGATGCTCTGCGCGGCCGAGATGATGGCTTGCAGGCCGGAGCCGCACAGGCGATTGACGTTGAAGGCGGGCGTGCCTTCGCCGCAGCCGCCGTTGATGGCGGCCACGCGCGACAGGTACATGTCCTTGGGCTCGGTGTTCACCACATGGCCGAACACCACGTGCCCGACGTCGGTGCCGGCAACCTGGCTGCGCGCCAGCGACTCGCGCACGACCAGCGCGCCGAGGTCGGTGGGGGGAATGTCCTTCAGGCTGCCGCCGAAGGTGCCGATGGCCGTGCGCACTGCGCTGACGGCGACGACTTCACGGGTCATGTGGGTCTCCTGGGTTCGAATGGTCCAGAACTCTATCTCCCTGACCCTTCCGAATCCCTTACGCCGTCAGCCGCCGGCGCCCTCAGGCAGCCAAGGCAACTCGACAGCCTCTTGACGCCGCCGCCTGGCGCAGTAGTCTCCGCCTGCTTCCCAGGAGATCCTCCATGCACACGCGACGCTCCCTTGTCCTTGCCGCAACTCTCGTCCTGGCAGGCTGCGCCACTCCGGCGCCCACTGGAGGCGAGGGCGACGTGATCGCCGCCGCCGAGGCCTGGAAGGCCGCCTACGACTCCCGCGACCCGGCCAGGATCGCCGGAACGTACGCGAAGGACGCAACGTTCTGGGGAACGACCATGAAGGGCATTGCCACCGATCCCGCCGCCGTTTTCGCCTACTTCAAGGACGCGGGGTCCAGGCCCAACGCGCGCGTGCGCTTCGACTCGCACAACGTGCGCGTGCTGGGCGACGTGGCGACCGACAGCGGCGGCTACACGTTCACGGACCAGCGTGACGGGGCCGCGGTGTCCAATCCGTCGCGCTACACCATGGTGTTCCAGCGGCGCGAGGGCAAGTGGGTTCTGGTGCACCATCACTCCTCGCGCATGCCCTGAGGCGCCGACACCAAGCGCTGCGAACTCGCACAGTGAGCCCCATGAAAACCGGTGCCACGCCCCTGCGCATCAGCCTCCCCACGGGCGCGTCGGTCTCGGCCGTGCTGCTGAAACCGGCGGCGGTGTCGTCGGTCTTCGTGTTCGGCCACGGCGCGGGCGCCGGCATGGACCATCCCTTCATGGCCAACCTGGCCGCGGCGCTGGGTGACCGCGACATCGCCACGCTGCGCTACCAGTTCCCCTTCATGGAGGCCGGCAGCAAGCGGCCGGACGCTCCCGCCACCGCGCAGATGGCCGTGCGGGCCGCCGTGGCCGAGGCGGCTACGCGCCTGCCTGGGCTGCCCCTTTACGCGGGCGGAAAGTCGTTCGGCGGCCGCATGACGTCGCAGGCGCAGGCGGCGCAGCCCCTCGATGGCGTGCGGGGCCTGGTGTTCGTCGGATTTCCGCTGCATCCGGCGGGCAAGCCGGGCACCCAGCGCGCTGCGCACCTTGCCGACGTGAAGGTGCCGATGCTGTTCCTGCAGGGAACGCGCGATGCCCTGGCCGACCTGGACCTGATCCGAACGACGACGTCGCAACTGGGTCGGCTCGCGACGCTGCATGTCGTGGAGGGGGCGGACCACGCGTTCCATGTCCTGGTGCGCTCGGGCCGCTCGGATGCGCAGGTGCTGGAGGAACTGGCCGCGACGACGGCCACGTGGATGGGGCGCCATCGCCAGGCGGACCCGAGACCCTGGGGTTAACGCCTAGGACCTTGACCTCATATCGGCGGACGCGGGTTCAGCACGTCCAGTACCTGCGCGGCCGCCTGCAACAGATGATGCAAACGAGCCGCAGGAAGCCCACCCGTTCCGGCTTCGATCAGCTGGTTCCCGCAGCGCGGTGACCACGCTTGCCGCCCCGATGGGGGCGGGTCGTTTCATCGCCTCTCGCCGAATCGCGCGACGGCACGCTCGCGCGCCCTGGCCGCCTCGGCCTCGCGCGTGCGGGGTTCGGCGCTGGTGACCAACGACTGGATCAAGGTCCGCGCCGACGCCGCAACCTCTTCCACCGCGCGCTCGAAAGCCGCTTCATTGGCCCTGGACGGGACATTGAAGCCACTGAGCTTGCGGACGAATTGCAGGGAGGCATCGCGGATTTCGAGCTCCGTCGCGGGCGGCTCGAAGTTGAAGAGGGTCTTGATGTTCCGGCACATGGATCTGCTCTCCGAATCTGCGGCTGATTCCATGGTACGCACCCAGGGGTGCATGCGTGAGAAAGGCGCAAGGCAGCCGGGGAGCCCGGCGGGGCTTCGACCGGTGCTTCGCCTCCGTTCGGCCGATGACAAGGCGACTTTTCGCGGTCACATCAGGGGGGAAGCATCCCGCTTAAGGGGCATTGGATGGGCCGAATTTTCCTGGTGGTTGCGCTGTTCGTCTCGGCCTGTGCCTCACCGACGCCCGGTGACCCTCCGGCGGACCGCGTTTCTTCACGACGCCGGGCAGCGCCAGTCCGCAATACTCGGAGGCGGTGGAAGCGATGGATGTGGTGGCAGTGAAGACGAAGTAGACCGGTACGCCCCTTGGGTCGCGCCGTCAAGGTCATGCGTCCGGCACGACCGCAGCGCCACCCCATTGCTGCAATACCGCTTCCCGGTCGGCGCCGGCCGATGGCGGGTGATGGTGGGCGCTGCGTGCCCCTGCCTCTCCCCAGAGGGGGGAGGGAGCCAGGCATCCATGGACAACTGCGGTGCTGGTTCATTGCACTTGCTCAATGCTTCCTCCAACAAGGGGGTCTTGCTCTCCTGCGTGAGGGTTCTCCCCGGGGCCGCGCCGTCCCTGCAGTCGCTAGATTCGCCGGGTTCCTGGGAGGGGATGTATGGCGTTGAAGTCGTGGGTCGCGGCAGGTCTTGCCGCTTGCCTCGTCGCGTGTGGCGGCGGTGGTGGTGGTGGTGGTGGCGGTACGGGTGCGGGGGGCGGAACGCCTGCCCCCGAACCGGCAGCCAGCAATCTTGCCTTGTCTGCGTCCTTCGGCGACGCATTGGTGCCGGCCGGCGGCACCACCACGCTGACCATCACGGTCACCAACAACGGTGCGGGCCCTGCGCGGGGCGTCGAGCTCTCCGCCGAATGGGCCGTGGGCTTCGCGGCCGATCCGGACTTCACGTGTTCCGCGACGGGGGGCGCCACGTGCCCACCTCCCATTGGCTCGGGCGAGGTCCCGGACATCCCGCCGGGCGGCCGCCTGGTCTTCGTCGCGCCGGTCACGCTGGCCGCGGACGCCCGCGGGGCGATCACCAGCACGCTCATGGCAGACGCGCTCAACGAGTCGCAGCCCGCCGACAACGTCACGTTGGCCATCGTCCACGCCTACCGGGCAGACGTCTCCGTCAGCGGCCGGGGCCCCAGCACGCCCGTGCAGGCCGGCACCACCGCGACCTACACGATGACGGTGCTGAATGCCGGCCCCGACGAGGCGCGCAACGTTTCGATCCAGAACACACTGGGTCCGTCGCAGATCGCCGGAACGATGTCCTGCGCGGCCGGCGGCGGCGCCGTGTGTCCGGCCGTGGGCGCCAGCATGGCCGTGCCGAGGCTGCCCGCCAATGGCAGCCTGGTCTTCACGTTGCCTGTGCAGGTGGCGGCGGGTACCAGCGGCAGCGTGCGCGACACGATGACGGTGAGCTCCGCCGGCGACGCGGTGCCCGGCAACAACACGGCGGCGGTGCAGATCTCGACCTACGTCGCGCCCAGGGCGGGGCAGACCTCGGTGCTGCTCCAGAGCGACGTCAACGACTACATCGGCGGCGGCCTCACCTATTCGTACACGCGCGCGGACTCGGTCCTCTCGTTCACGCCGAACGGGGGTTCCCTGGTCGTCACGGTGGCTGGGGACCAGCGCTGGGGGGGCGAGTTCCAGCTGCCCAGCGGCGTCACGCAGTTCGTGCCGGGCACGTACATGAACCTGACGCGCGCCGCGCTGCGGGACCCGGCGGTCGGTGGGCTCGATTGGGCGGGGGAGGGACGCGGCTGCAATACCCTGAGCGGCTCGATCACAGTCAACAGCGCTAGCTACAGCGCGGCCAACGTGCTGGACGCCCTCGACCTCAGCTTCGAGCAGCACTGCGAAGGCGTGAGCGCCGCCCTGCGCGGCCACGTGGTGTGGGTCGCGAGCGATGCGACCACGCCCCCGGGTCCCATCGATCCTCCACCCAGCACGCTGTGGGCGCCGGCGCCGACCGCGACGCCCTCCAGCGGCAGCTACGTCCACCTGCAAAGCGACGCGGGCGATTTCATCGGAAGCGGCCGCAGCTACACCTACACCAAGGCCGATGCGCTGCTCTCGGTGGCCGTGTCCGGCACCAAGGTCACCGTGAATGTCGGCGGTGACCAGAACTGGACCGGGGACTTCATCACGATGAACACCCTCACGCAGCTGCAGCCCGGGTACTACCCGGGCCTGATGCGCTATCCCTTCCACAACCCTGTGAAGGGCGGACTTTCCTGGGATGGCGAAGGTCGTGGCTGCAACAAGCTCACGGGCTGGATGGTCGTGGACGGCGTGACGTGGAACGGCTCCAGCCTTGCCACCCTGGACCTGCGCTTCGAGCAGCACTGCGAAGGGCTGGCGCCCGCGCTGCACGGCAAGATCCACTGGGACGCGAACGACACCACCGCGCCGCCGGGACCCGTGACGCCGATCCCTGCGACCCTGTGGGCACCGCCGTCCGGCGCCACGCCCGCGAGCGGGAACTACGTCTATCTCGCCTCCGATCCCGGTGACTACATCGGGCAGGGCGTGATCTCGACCACGACCACCCTGTCGACCTTCACCGGGCCGGGCCAAGTGAACGTGGCCGGCGGCGGATGGACCGGTGTCTTCCAGGCGATGGACAGCCTGGCGCAACTGCAGGTGGGCTACTACGGAAACCTGAGCCGCTATCCCTTCCACAACCATGTGCGCGGAGGCCTGGACTGGAGCGGCAACGGCCGCGGCTGCAACACCCTGCAAGGCTGGTTTGCCGTGGACAGCGTTTCGTACGACGCAAGCGGCCTGGCAGCGATCGACCTGAGGTTCGAACAGCATTGCGAGAGCGCCACCGCGGCGCTGCGCGGCAAGGTGCACTGGGTGCGCCCGTAGCGTGCCTCTCTTGCCTTGGCCAGTCCCGCGGTGCAGGCGTCCACGCTCCCCGCCTGCGGGTAGGCCACGGCGCACGCCAGCGCCGCGTCGGCCGCCTTGACGATCGCCGATCACTGCGCCTGTTCCACGCGCGCCTGCAGGCCGTGTCAAGCGCCGCAACCGCACGTTCGCGCACTGCGCTTGATACCGATCAATGATTGCGGCAGGCAGCGGAGCATTCTGGTCGACGGGCCGACTGCCCGCGAAAGGCTTCCCCATGGATAGAAGCAAGCTCGCCGTCCTCGCGCTGGCCGCCGGGATCACGTCGTTGACTGCAACGGCCCAAGCACAGACGCTGGAGAAGGTGGCGCGGGACCATGGCATCACGGTCTCGTACCGCGAATCGGCTGCTCCGTTCAGCTATCTCATCAGTCCGACCAAGCCGGTCGGGTTTTCCGTGGACCTCACGGAGCTGATCGTCGACGAGGTCCGCCGCGAGCTGAAGCAGCCTGCGCTGCAGGTGCGCTACGTGCCCGTGACCGGACAGACGCGCATCCCGCAGCTCGTCGCCGGGGCGTACGACCTCGAGTGCGGCTCGACCACCAACACCAGGGCGCGCGGCGCCGACGTCGCTTTCTCCACCAGTTTCTTCTATGCCGGAACGCGTGTCCTGGCCCGAACGGACTCGGGCGTGCGGCGGTACGAAGACCTGGCGGGCAAGGTGGTTGCCACCACCGCAGGCAGCACCAACGAGAAGGTGCTTCGCCAGCACACCGCCGCCCTGGCGCCCGCGGTGCAGTTCCTGCCGGCCAAGGACTACGGTGCAGCGTTCGACTCCCTGCGGGACGGGCGCGCGGCGGCGCTCGCGTCGGACGACGTGCTTTTGTACGGTATTCGCGCCAACGCCGAAGACCCGGCATCGCTTGTCGTCGTGGGCGAGACGCTCCAGGTGGAGCCCTACGGCTGCATGGTGCGCAAGGGCGACGCCCGCTTCAAGCAGGTCGTCGACCGCGCCATCGGCAAGGCGATGAAATCCGGTGAGTTCGCGCGCATGTACGCGCGCTGGTTCCAGTCGCCGATCCCGCCGAAGGGCGTGGTCCTGGACATGCCCATGAGCGCCGCGTTGAAGGCCAACCTGAAGGCTCTGAGCGACAAGCCAGCCTTCTGACTTCCTCGCCGGGCCTCGTGCGCTGGCCCGTCCTTCAATGGTGCGTGACGCTCGCCGCGGCCGCGCCAGCCAGCCCCATGGGGTCCACCATGGCCTGCCATGCGTTCATCATGGCGGGCAGCGGTTCGACCGTATCGCTGGCCGGCTCTGCCGGCCGGGCCGCACTGCGCGCCTGCATCGACGCCGTCATCTGCGCGAAGTCCTGCGCCAACCCCAGCACCTGCTGAACGGAATCCATCACCAGCTGGTTCTGGACACTGATCAGGTCCAGCGGGCTGGTGGCCGCGCGCAGGCGTTCCGCGGCATCGCTCCAGGTCTTGCCACTGCGCTGCACCGCCTGCAGCTGCCACTGGCTCCAGAGCTCCGCGCCACGGATCCAGGCCGACATCGTCTCGGTTGCGATGGCGATTTGCTGGTGGGCGCCTGGCTGGGCGGCTTGCTGATGCGGTGCGCGATCGACGTGGTGGGACGCCCGGGCCGTGGTTTGACGCGTGCTGTTCCTGCTCTTGCGGGTGGCCATGTTGCTGTACCTCCTGGGGTGAAGTGCTGCGCAGTACAGGGGGGTCCGGTGCGCAAGCGGTGCTGAACCGCTGCGGATTGCGATGCGTCCTGACAGCGCCGGCTGACACGAATGCTGGTGCGCGGGTGTCGGATTGACTGTAGGACGAGGGCCGTAGCGAAACGTGACTGTCGCCAGGAGTATCCCCGGACGCGCTACCTCCTCACGGTGCCGGCACGGCTTCAGCGCACGGCAGCGCTTGCCGGCAGCGAGACCGGTTCCGCCACCTGCGGATCGCCCCGGGCCGGCGCCTGTCCGGGTGAGTCGCTGGGACCCTTGCCCGGTGGGATGTACGGCAGGTATGCGCGATGCCCTCGTGGCAGTCGATGCAGGTCGATGCCGCCGATGAAGCCGCCGATGGTGAGGAAGCCCAGGCTGTAGTGCACGCTGGGCCGGCGGATGGTGGCCCAGTAGCGCCGCAACAGGTCCCTCATGGCTTCTTCTCCGGCTGCGCGGGCAGGCCCTGGAAGACGTTGCGCACGACAAGGCAGCGGGCGCGGCGCTCGACCTGCTGCAGGTGGGCGAAGCGCAGGTCGTGCTGCTGGTGCCCTGACCGGGAGCGCGTCCCTGCGCACATCGAAAGGGGAACATCCATGCTCTACACCTTCTTCCTGCTGGACAAGCCCGGTGCGCTGGTGCTGCGCACCGAGATCCGCCCCGAGCACAAGGCCTACCTTTCGGCCAAGGCCGACCAGATGGCGTTCGCGGGGCCGCTGCTCGCCGACGATGGCAAGACCATGGTGGGCAGCCTGCTGGTGATCGACTTTCCCTCGCGGGAAGAGGCCCGGCGCTGGCTGGACGACGAGCCCTTCACGCGCGCAGGCGTGTACGCGAGCACGGCGACCTACGCATTCCAGAACCGGTGGGCGCAGAAGATGAGGTTTCCTCCGGCGACTTGAAACGCCTTCGTTGGCAACATGGCCTTACGGGCTGTGGGGCGGCGAAGGAGCAGGGAAGTCAGGCGCAATGCATGCGCTGCGGCAGGGGCATTGCGCCCCTGCACAAGCCTGGCGCACGCGGCCTTCCGATCGCGCGTGCGCAGCCCCATTACTTGGGCAGGACGACGCTGTCGATGACGTGGATGACGCCGTTGTCGGCGACGATGTCCGTCTTCACCACGTTCGCTGCGTCGACCTTGACGCCGCCGGCGGTGCTGACGGTCAGGTCGCTGCCCTGCACCGTCTTCACCTTGCCCGCCTTGACGTCCTGCGCCATCACCTTGCCCGGCACGACGTGGTAGGTGAGCACGGCGGTGAGCTTCGCCTTGTCGGCGAGCAGCGCGTCGAGCTGGTCCTTGGGAATCTTGGCGAACGCCGCGTCCGTGGGCGCGAACACCGTGAAGGGACCCGGACCCTTGAGGGTCTGCACCAGGCCGGCCTTGTCCAAAGCCACGGCGAGGGTCTTGAAGTCACCCGCGGCGACCGCGGTATCGACGATGTCCTTGGCTTGCGCGGACACGGAAGCGGCCACGAGGGCGGCAACGAAAAGGGCTTTTTTCATGGGGATCTCCAGTAAGGGTCAAGGCAAGGGAAACAGGGGTTCAGGGGCGGGGAAGGACGACGCGGTCGATCACGTGCACCACGCCGTTGGTGGCGGCGATGTCGGACTGCACGATGCGGGCGGTGCGTGAGCGCTGGTCCGTGATCACGAACGCGCTGTTCACCGTGAGGGTCTGCCCCTGCAGGGTCGTGATAGGCGTGTTCAGCGGGATCTGCGCCTGCGTGACGCGGCCGGGCACCACGTGGTACGTCAGTACGGCGGTGAGCAGAGGCTTGTTCGCGATCAGCTGATCCTTGGTGACGCCGAGTTCCTGCAGCAGCGAAGCGAACGCGTCGTTGGTGGGGGCGAACACCGTGAACGGGCCGCTGCCGCTGAGGGTGGCGCCCAGGTCGGCCGCGGTGACGGCCTCCACCAGGATGGACAGGCGCGGGTCGGCTTGCGCCTGCTGCACGACGTTGCGCGAAACCTCGTCGCCGCCGCCGCCGCAGCCGGCGACGAAGGCCAGCAGGGCGAGAGCGACAAGGTGCCTGATGCGAGTGAGCATGATGGTCTCCGTGACGGGGTGGGTGATTTGTCCTGGACAAACTAGAATGAGGCCGAAAGATAACGGGCGGCTCGTACCCTGTCAAGGATTTGTCTTGGACAAAATTGCAACCAAAGAACCAGCGTTCAGCATCGCCGCGGTGGAGCGCGAGGTCGGGGTGTCGAAGGACGTGCTGCGGGTCTGGGAGCGCCGCTACGGCTTTCCCGCCCCGCACCGGGATTCACACGGCGAGCGCCTCTACCCGGCGGATCAGGTGCGCCGGCTGGCGCTGGTGAAACGGTTGATGGACCGGGGCTTGCGGGCCGGTCGGCTGCTGCCGGCGACCTGGAAGGAACTGCAGGCGCTCGCGAGCTCGCTGGAGCAGGGGCGCGCCGCGTCCCGCGAGCCGGCGCCCGAGCTGGACGGCTTCCTGCGGCACCTGCGGGCGCACGACGCGCAGGCACTCGCCGATGCGCTCCAGCATCGCGTCGCGCAGGACGGCCTCCAGCGATTTGTCCTGGACACCGTGAGTCCCATGACGGTCCTTGTGGGCGAGGCATGGGCAAAGGGCGAGTTGCAGATCCACGAGGAGCACCTGTTCACCGAAGTGGTGACGCGCGTGCTGCGGCAGTCGATCACGCAGCTTCCCGCCGGCCGCGCGCCCGTCGTGCTGCTCACGACCCTGCCCGACGAGCCGCACGCGATGGGATTGCTGATGGCGGAATGCCTGTTCACGCTGCACGGCGCGCGCTGCATCAACCTGGGCATGCAGATGCCGATCCTGGAGATCGTGCGCGCGGCACAGGCGCACGGCGTCGACATCGTCGCCCTATCGCTGTCGTCCGCCTTCCCTGCGCGATTCGCATCCCCGCTGGTGCGGCAGGTGCGCGCCGCGCTGCCGGCTGCGATGCAGCTCTGGGCCGGCGGTGCGGGTGCGGTCCACTTGTCGCGCATCTCGGGCGTGCAGGTGCTGGTGGGGCTCACCGAGATCGCTGCGCTGCTGACGGAACGACCGCAGCCTTGAGGGACGGCGTGTTATTGGGCAGAGCTTCGCCAGGCGCCCCAATGCAGCGACACACCACCACGACCTCCCACTTGCTTGCCCTTTCTGCGGCGCGCGTCAGCGCGCAGCGCTCGCCGGCAGCGACACCGGCTCCGCCACCTGCGGATCGCCGCGGGCCGGCGCCTGTCCGGGTGAGTCGCTGGGACCCTTGCCCGGTGGGATGTACGGCAGGGAATGCGCGATGCCCTTGTGGCAGTCGATGCAGGTCTTCTGCTGGTTGGCGAGGTGGGTCGAGTGCATGGCCTGGGCCCGAACGCTCTGCCGCGTGAAGTCCATGGCGTAGTTGTGGCAGTTGCGGCATTCGAGCGAATCGTTGGCCCTGGAGATCTGCTCGAGCCCCTTGCCGTTGCGGTCCATGTAGTGCGAGGCGCTGACCGGCACCGCGCCCGAGAACTCGGTGCGCGCGCGCATGGCAGTCGAGGCACTTGTTGAAGTTGCGGTCGACCTGGTAGCCGTCGGTGCGGTGCGGAATCACAGGCGGCTGCGCGGTGTAGTTGCGCGGCAGCCGGACGTCGTCGTTGACCTGGTTGCCCAGCCGGGGAGGTTGGGTCGATTCGGTGAGCGGCGTCGGGCCGCGCGCGGCGTCGACGAAGGAGGGCGGATCGGCCGCCCACGCTGTCGTGGCCACCAGCATGGCCAGCGCGCGATTCTCCGGACCTTTGGGTTGCTCTTTTTGTAAGTAAGAAGAAGGATTTCAGGTTTGGCGGTGGCTGTCTTACAGGAAGCATTGCCGCTGCGGGTCCGCCGGGGCACGCAGCTGGACCGCGTCAGTTCGCGATGCCATTCAGCAAGCGTTCATGCGCGCAAGCGCACGATCCCTCCCACCTGAAGGAGTGTTCCATGAACCTGAAGATTCACCCCCGAACGATCGCCGCGGCCACGCTTGGTTGCGCGCTGTTTGCCGCCGGTTCCGCGGCACAGGCGGATGTCTACTTCTCGGCAGGCGTGCCGATCTACAACTCGCCCGTTCCAAACTACGTGCAATCTCAACCGGTGTTCGTCAATCCCGAGCCTGCCGTCGTCGCCCCCTATGGCCCCGTCTACGTGACTCCGCAGTATTCATGGGAGCAGCGCCAGGAATGGCGCCGGCGCTATTGGGAGCACCGGCGCTGGGAGCGGGAGCGCTGGGAGCGTGAGCAGTGGGCGCGGCGCCACCATCGTCACTGGGGCAACGAGGATGATTGAACGGATGGGGCGCGGGAGAGCGATGTCGGCGGCACGAAACTGTCGTCGCCTTTGCCTGCTGATCGAGGAAACCTGAAGCGGGCCGAGACGCGCAGGCCGCGCCCCGCCCGCTTTGCATCAACGGTTGTAGCCGCCGCGGTCCAGGTGCGCCACGACGCGCTGGTCGCCCGTGCGCAGCACCGCGGCCGCGTCGGCGAAGGCGTTGATGTCATCCTGGCGGCGGATCGTGTAGCTGCCCACGTACATGCCGGGGCGTTCCTCGCGCAGCTCGAGTCGGTCGATCACGCCCGGCACGCGCACGGCTGCACGCGCATTCGGCGTGCCTTCGACGCGGAAGTGCACCACGCGCCCGGGTTCCATGCGGTCGCCACGCGGCCACATGGCGAAGTTGCTCACTTCGGCATTCGCGGTCGCCGGCGCATTGCCCATGGCCTGGGTCCGGAATGCGGGCGGATAGTTGTACGCGACCGCCACAGGTCCCTCGCCCCATCCCGCACGCAGCATCATTTGGCGCGTCGGGTCGATGCGGTCTCTTTGTCGGATCACGTAAGAGCCCACGTACTCGCCCGGCGCGCGCTCGCGCAGCGGGACGCGCACGTCGTCGCTCAACGCAAGATTCGCCCAGCGCGCGCCTGGCGTCGCGCGAACCGAGATGCGCAGCGTGG
This sequence comes from Ramlibacter sp. P4_H7, assembly GCF_056400765.1. NCBI lineage: Bacteria > Pseudomonadati > Pseudomonadota > Betaproteobacteria > Burkholderiales > Comamonadaceae > Ramlibacter > Ramlibacter sp. P4_H7. The sequence goes on along the minus strand of NZ_JBFUKP010000013.1, from coordinate 62,609 downwards.
ACCCGGGCCGCAGACCGGAGTCGGAGTCGATGGTCATGCCGTTGATCGTGCCCTGGCGGCTTTCCGCCACGCGGTACTGAGGCTGCTGCGCGGCCGCCGGTTGAGCCACCGTGGCCACAACGAGCGGTGCCAGCAGCAACACTGCAGTGGCGACCTTGCCCTGAAGAGTTCGTTTCATGCGCTGTCTCCTTGGGTTGCTATGGAGACAAGGCTAAGGGCGTCTGCAAGAACAGGGGCTGAACCTGCAATGGCAGTTGCGGTAGGACGGGGGCGACAGCGGGTGAGAGACGAAAACGGCTGGTCCAGTGCCGAGTCAGGTGGTCCGGGCAGCGTTTCCCCAACTATTGCGATGGATGTGGTGGCAGTGAAGACGAGGTAGACCGGCGCGCCCCTGGGTGGCGCCGTCAAGGTCATGCGTCCGGCACGAACCGCAGCGCCACCCCATTGCTGCAATACCGCTTCCCGGTCGGCGCCGGCCCGTCGCCGAACACATGGCCGTGGTGCCCGCCGCAGCGCGCGCAGTGGTACTCGGTCCTCGGGATGATCAGCAGGAAGTCGGTCTTCGTGCCCAGCGCATCCGGCAGCGGCGCATGGAAGCTGGGCCAGCCCGTGCCGCTCTCGAACTTGGTGGCGGACGAGAACAGCGGCAAGTCGCAACCCGCGCAGCGGAAGATGCCTGCGCGCTTCTCGGCGTTCAAGGGGCTGCTCCCCGCGCGCTCGGTGCCGGCTTCGCGCAGCACGTGGTATTGCGCAGGACTCAGGCGCTCGCGCCATTGCGCGTCACTCAGCACGAAGGGCGCCGGGACGGCCGCGGTGGAGGGCAGGGTGGAGGCCCCAAGCCCGGCGGATGCCAGCAGCCGGAGCACGCGGCGGCGCAGGAGGTCGATCGCTTTCATGGGCGTCGCACCTCAGGGCGCGCGTCCCTGCGCGAGTCCTGCCGTGAACGCGTCCACGCCGCCTGCCTGCAGGTAGGCCACCGCGCAGGCAAGCGCCGCATCGGCGGCCTTGACGATCGCCGAGCACTGCGCCTGTTCCACGCGCGCCATCGGCGTGCCGGGGGGCGCCGCCTCGGGCTCGCTGCGCACGGCCTTCTGCTCCGAAGGCGGCAGCAGCAGCTCGATGTCGGGCGCCACGCCGACCTTCTGCACGGACCGCCCCGAGGGGCCCAAGTAGAAGGCCGACGTCAGCTTGAGCGCGCCCTTGCCCTCCTCGTTCAGGGAATAGGTGGTCTGCACCGTGCCCTTGCCGAAGCTGCGCTGTCCCATCACCGTCGCGCGGCCGTTGTCCTGCAGGGCGGCCGCGACCAGCTCCGACGCCGAGGCGGAGCGGCGGTCCACCAGCACCACCATCGGCAGTCCAGCGAGCAGTTCTTCGGGGTCCGCCTGCCAGCGGCGCTGGTTGCCGGGGGTGCGGCCGCGCAGCGACACGATGTCGCCCTGGCTCAGGAAGAGGTCAGCCGTCCGCACCGCTTCACGCAGCAGGCCTCCTGGATTGCCGCGCAGGTCGAGGACGAAGGCGCGCGGTGCCTGCGCGGCGGTCGCTTCCACGATGGCCTGCCGCAGGGCCACGCTCACCGCGGTGCCGAAGCCGGGCAGGCGCAGCACCAGCACGTCGCCCTCCATGTGCCAGCGCACCGGCTGCCGGCGGATCGTGTCGCGGGTGAGGGACACGGTGAAATCGTCGCCCGCGCCGGTTCTCCGCACCGTGATCGCCACCGCCGTGCCCGGTGCGCCGCGCATGCGCGCGATGGCCTCGGACAGCGGCACGCCCTGCAGCGGCCGGTCGTCGATGCGCACGATCAGGTCGCCCGCCTTCAGGCCGGCGTGGGCCGCCGGGGTGCCGGGGATCGGCGAGATGACGCGCACCACGCCGTCGCCGGGTTCGACCTCCAGCCCCAGGCCGCCGAAGCTTCCGCCGCCGTCGCCGCCACCGCGTTCGCTGCCTGCGCCCTGCGTGTCGATGTAGCGGGAATACGGGTCCAGCGTGGCCAGGGCCGAATTGACGGCCTTGGAGAACGCCTGGCGCGGCTCCGCGCTGCCAGGCTGCAGCGGCTCCAGCACCTTGATCGCCTCGGCGGCCAGGGCGGTCAGGTCGACCTCGGTCGCGTAGCTGCGCTGGATCCGCTGGAACACGGGGGCGAACAGTTCGCGGTAGAGGTCGGCCTGCTCGCCAGGCGGCACGGCGCGCGCGTACGCCGATTGCAGCGCGGGAAGCGGGTCGGTGTCCGTCCCCGGGGTGGCGCCCAGGGACGCAGCGGCTGCGAACAGCAGGCCGGTTGCCAGCGATGCGCGGAGCGTGGGGAGCAGGCGTCTCATGGGTGGTGCAGGAGAGGCTCGGAGCGGCCCAGTATGCACCCGCGGGACGGAGCTTGCGGGGCGGGTTCGCCCCCCTGGGTCCCCCGACAGCGCAGCCTGCGGCCGAGGGCAAGCTCGAGCAAGCCGCCGTCTGCCTCCTTCGCGACTTGGCGGCAGGGTGAGTTCTCTTGACGGCAGGCGGAGCGGCTGGCACAAGCCATCACGCGATCTGTTCGCGATCTGCGTTCCCAGTCCATAACGAAAGGCCAACATGACCGGATTGCCATCCAAAGCGTCGTCTCGCGGCTCCCCTCCGTCACTCGCCCGCTGGCTGAGCCCGCTGCTGCTGGGCTTGCTCGTGGCCGGCCCGTTGCAGGCGCAGCAGCCGGCACCACCAGCTGCACAGGTCCAGAAGTCAGAGCCGGCGCTGGCGCCCCCTGGCGCCGAAGTGAAGCCGCCGCCGCCCGCGCCCTCGTGGCAGCAGGGACGTTCTTCCGCGCAGGAAAAGTCCACCCTGCACCCGATCGCGCCCATCCTCACCGGCCGCCCCGCGAGCGAGCTGCCGCTGGACAAGCTGAAGGTGCCCGCCGGCTTCAAGGTGGAGGTGTGGGCCGACGGCGTGCCCGAGGCGCGCTCGATGGCGCTGGGCGACAAGGGCACCGTGTTCATCAGCAACCGCAACCTGTCGGACGTCTATGCGATCACCGACAAGGGCGGCAAGCGCGAAGTGAAGAAGGTGCTGAGCGGCCTGAAGTCGCCCAATGGCGTGGCCTTCAGCAAGGGCACGCTGTTCGTCGCCGAGCGGCACCGCATCACGCGCTACGACGGCATCGAGGACCGCCTGGACAGCCCGCCGGCGCCCAAGGTCGTGGTCGACAACCTGGACCCGTCCAGCCAGCCCGGCCACTTCTGGAAGTACCTGGCGATGGGCCCGGACGGCAAGCTGTACTTCAACATCGGCGCGCCGGGCAACATCGTGATGCCCAACTACATGCAGGCCACCGTGAACCGCGTCGACCCGAACACCGGCGTGATCGAGCGCGTGGCGATGGGCGTGCGCAACTCGGTGGGCTTTGCGTTCCACCCGAAGACCAAGGAGCTGTGGTTCACCAACCATGCGCGTGACTGGATCGACGACGACAACCCGAACGACACGCTGCACCGCGTGACGCGCACGGGCATGAACTTCGGCTATCCGTTCTGCCACCAGGGCGAGATCGCGGACCCCGAGTTCGGCGCCAACCGTTCCTGCAAGGAGTTCGACAAGCCCTTCATGAAGCTCGGTGCGCACATCGCGCCGCTCGGCCTGCGCTTCTACGACGGCAAGATGTTCCCGGCCGAGTACCGCGACAACATGTTCATCGCGATGCACGGTTCCTGGAACCGCAGCACCAAGCAGGGCTACAACGTGATGCGCGTGGTGCTCGACGGCAAGGGCGGGGCCAAGATGACGCCGTTCCTGGAAGGCTTCCTGACCGATCCCAAGGCCGACCCGCCGATGTGGGGCCGCCCGGTGGACGTGCTGGTGATGCGCGACGGGTCCATGCTCGTCTCCGACGACTACAACGGAGTGATCTACCGCGTCAGTCATGGGAAGTAAGGTCCGCGCAGTAGCGCGGCGTGTCATGGGGGGCGCGGTGGCCGTGGCGGCCGCCGCCGCCCACGCCGCGGTCGAACCCCAGTTGTGCGTCGCGTGCCATGGAGAGAACGGCAACTCCACGAACCCTGCCGTTCCCTCCATCTCGGCGCAGCCCGCGCAGTTCATTTCCACCCAGCTGGTCATGTTCCGCGAGAAGCGGCGCAACGATCCGCTGATGTCACCCATCGCCGCGCCGCTGACCAATGCGGAGATCAACGCCCTGGCCAAGTTCTTCTCGGCGCAGCCACGGGCGACGCCGGCGAAGAAGCCCACGGAGCAGACCCTGGCGGCCGGCAAGCGCATCACCGAGCAGTACAACTGCGTCGCCTGCCACGGTGCCGCGCTCAAGGGCCAGCAGCACATCCCGCGGCTGGCAGGACAGCAGGCCGACTACCTGCGCACGCAACTGCGCGGCTTCAAGGCCGGCACGCGCTTCGACATGGACGGCAACATGACCGCCGCCGCACAGCCCCTGGCTGCCGGCGACATCGACGTGCTGGCCGAGTACCTCTCCACGCTCGAGTAGGCCCCTGCCGCCGGCCGGGGCCACAATGGGCCACCCCGGCTCCAGGAGGCCCCATGTCCAGCCACGTGTACAAGACCCTCGAACTCACGGGTTCGTCGAGCAGCGGCATCGAGGAGGCGGTGAACACCGCGATCGCCAAGGCGAGCGAGACCGTGCGCAACATGCAGTGGTTCGAGGTCACCGAAACGCGCGGGCACATCCGCGACGGCAAGGTGGCCTACTGGCAGGTGACGGTGAAGGTGGGCTTCACGCTCGAATAGACCGGCTGCGGCTGCGGCTGCGGCCGCGTCGAGTGCGGTCGCCCTCTCGGCCACGCCGTCTCAGCGGCGCGGCTTTTCCCTGAACTCGACGAACAGGCCATCGTCCACGACGGTGAGCCGGTCCGGCTCGAATCCCATCGTGTCCGGGAGCGCGAGGTCCCGCGGCGCGAACTGGTGCAGCACCACCTCGCCCACCGCCTCGCGCGCCACGTCCGGCAGCACGCGCCGCAGGGCCTGCACGGCCTCCGGGGTCAGGCCGGGGATGCGCAGGTCCAGCAGCTCCAGCCCATGGGCGCGCACGCTTCGATCGGTGGCCTCGTAACGCAAGCCGAATGCGAGGTCGACTTCGCCCGTGCGCGTGCGGTGCAGCGCCTGCCCGCTGGCCTGCGCCTGCAAGGTGGCGCCGAGCTGGTTGCGGGCGGACAGCAGCAGGAGCCGGGGCGCGGTGAACTGCAGGTCCAGCAGGCCCGGCAGCCCCACGCGCAGGGGGAAGCGGGCGGACATCGCCTGGTGCAGCTGCGCCGCGGAGATCTTCTGGCGCGGCCGTGGCGCCTCCTCCTGCGCGAGCAGGCGGGCGCCTGGCCAGCAGGCAAGGGCGGAAAGCAGCAGGCGGCGATGCATGGTGCGGTCGATTGTGGCGCGGTCGCGTGTCGCGCAGGACAAGCGAAGGTCCCCCTCGCGTGAAGGATCGCGACGGACCCCGGCGAGCCTGTGATCTGCGGGGCCGAACTCAGCGGGGCGCTGCAGCCAGGTCCTCTTCCACGAAGCGCAGCAGCGCCTCCAGCAAGGCTTCGCGCGGGTAGGCGTTCTGGGTCACGAACAGCGAGCTGATGGTGTCGTGCTTGCGGGCGATCGGCACGGCGAGCGCCCAGTGGTCGGCGTTGAGGTAGCCGACCAGCGTGCTGCCGGGGATCACCTGGTCGTAGAAGATCACCTGGCTGTCGTTGCGCGCGTCGATGCGGGCCAGCTTGTCGTAGCTGCCCGTGAGGATGGAGGAGATCCGCTCCGGCTTCGGCAAGGTCGCCAGCGAGTAGAAGTGCACGTCGCGCGGCAGCGGATGGCTGGCCATCCAGGCCCGGCGCGTGCCGGTGCGCAGGCTCGCGACGCCGCCGCCGTCGCCGGACCCGCAGGTGGCGCCCGGGAAGTGGCGCAGCATGTCGGCCTGGTACTGCTGGGCATCGTCGGCCAGCGCGGAGCCTCCGACCGCTCCAGCCGTGCTGACCACCGCGGCGATGCGCGGCCGGATTTCCGGGTAGGCGACGACGGCCTCCAGGATGTCGGGGGCGCCCTTGGAGTAGCCCACCAGCACCAGCCGCGGTGCGCCCGGTTCGGCCGGCATCGCCATGATCGCGTCCCGGATCTGGCGTGCGTTGTGCCCGGAACTCGACAGCGCATCGACCGGCATCAGGGCCATGTCGTAGCCGAACTGGCGCACGTGCTGGGTCGAGGTGCCGGGCGCCTGCAGCCACTGCTGGAAGCATTCGTAGCCGATGCCGGCCACCACGGCGGCGACCAGCCGCCGCTTCGAGGGCCCGAGGTCCACGGGCCGGCCGGTGCCGGCAGGCTCGCTGCCGATGCGGTTCAGCGCGTCGTCGCAGGGGCGGTGGTCGGGCACGTCGCGGCGCGCGTCCAGCACTGCGCAGTAGATCTCGCGGAAGCGCCCGCGCTGGTCCTGCACGCCTGCCTGCGCGGCCGACACCAGCACCAGCGGCGGCGTGTCGACCGAATAGGGCACCAGCGGCTTGGATCCGCAGGCGGCGAGGACCAGGGTCGCTGTCGCGCCCGCGAGGAGGGGAAGGATCTTCATTGTGGTTTCTCCGTGCGTGCGGCCGGCTCCGGCAGGCCGAGGTAGGGCGCCCAGTCCAGGAACTCCACGTCCGCGAGGCTCAGGGGCCGGGTGGCCAGGAACAGCACCGCGCGCAGGCCGTCGGTGAGGTAGGGCGTGGCGCCCGCAGGGGGCTTCGCCGCACCGGTGGCGAAACCGAGCCGGGCCAGGCCGCCGGAATACATCATGTCCTGCACCAGCAGGTTCCTCGCCTCGTCCATGTCCTCGTGCAGCACGGTGTCGCTGGCGTCCCGCGGCGGGAAGCGGCCGCCCACGGGCCGGGACACCTGCACCAGGTAGACGGCCCGGCCTTCGAAGCGCAGGGGCGCAAGCCACAGGCGCAGCCGGGTGGCCGGCGCGCCGGCCTGCGCCTGCTTGCGCAGCACGACGTCCGGCCCGCGGCCGAAGACCTGCTGCACCGCATCGCCGGGGCGCGCGTCGCGCCGGTAGCCGCGGCGCACCAGGGCCGCGCCGATGTCGGCCAGCTCGCCGACGAACACGGCGTTGAGCGGCGCCACTTCGGCGGCCACCGCGCAGCAGGGCGACCGCTCCAGGGCGGCACGCAAGGCCGCCGGATTCGTGATGTCGCCGGCCTGCGGTGCGATGGGCGGCGGCGGGTCGGAGGGCGCGTCGACGGCGTCGTCCGGCACGCGCAGGAACAGCGTGAACGGGACCAGCCGCTCCTTCTGGAACAGGTCGATGTTGAGAAGCCGCGTGCGCCGTTCCGGGTTGATGAACAGCACGCCCTTGCGCGTCTCGCCCGCGGGCACGGGGCTGCTGAACCCGAGCCGGCGGAAGTGCTCGTCGATGCGCGCATTGGTCGCCGCGCCCAGCGGCCAGTGGATCGACCAGGCGACTTCCAGTGGCGAAAAGTAGTCGGGATCGGTCCCGGGGCTGAGCAGCCACAGCGGCTCCCGGGTGCCGTTGCGCACTTCGATCCAGACCGACTGCACGCCGGTGGCATTGACGTCGGCGCCGAACATGCGCCGGCTGTCCTCGGCGCTCAGCACCGCCGCGGCGACCCGCACGTCCTCGCGCGTTTCCGTGACGGCGCGCGCACGCAGCGCGCCGTCGTCGACCTCGGCGGGCGCGTGCCAGCCGGCGCATCCGGCGACACCGAGCGCCAGCAGCGCCATCGCGAGCAGGCGATGCGCCGCACTCATCGGGCGCCGCCGCCCTGGGCCTGCGGGGCGTCGTCGTTCGTGCCGCGCTCCCACGGGAAGAAATCGATCGCGGACAGGGAAGTCGGATGGCGGTCGAACACCAGCACGCTGCGCAGGCCGTCGGTGAAGTAGGGATCGGTGGTCAGGTTTTCGCGGGGGGCGCTGCTGGGAGCCGCGCCCACGCCTTTCACGTACCCGATCTTGGCGAGGTTCTGCGAATACGCCATGTCCTGGGTCAAGGCGCTGCGCGCTTCGTCCACGTCCGGATCGATCTTGTGGGTGGTGAACGTCGCGGTGTGCCACGTCAGGCGGCTGCCGATGTCGCGGCTGATCTGGCCGATCCAAACCTGCCTGCCCTGCCAGCGCATCGGGCTCAGCCAGAGCCGCAGGTGGTTGCGCTGGTGGATGTTGTCGCGCGCCTTCTGCAGGGCGAGGTCCTGGGGGCGGCCGAACAGGTAGAGATCGCTCACCGGTGCATAGCGGTAGCGCTCGCCCGACAGCGCGGAGGTCATGATCTTCAGGATCGACCCGGTCCACTTGTCTTCCGTGGGCCGCCAGCCGCGGCGGGCGAAGGCGGGGAACGCATCGTCCAGGCCGCCCACGACCACCAGGTTGAGCGGGTCGCCGTTCTTCGAGCCGTTCTCGTTGACCACGCAGCAGGGCAAGGCCTGCAGCGCGGCGCGGAAGGCGGCCTCGTCGGTGTAGTCGACCACCTGCCCGGGCGGGTAGATGTCGCGCCGGAACACCTCGCTGACGGCGTAGTCGGCGCGGAAGCCGGGCACGGTGACGAGGATCGCGAAGGTCCGCGCCCGGCCGCTGCTGACCAGGTCGAGCTGCACGAACTTGATGCCTTCGTCGAGGTTGGTCAGCACGAAGCCCGAAGTCGTGGCGCCCGGCAGCACCGGATTGCGGAAGGCGAGCTCGCGAAAGCGCCGGTCGAGGGCGGCGGGCCGCTGCTGCCGCGACGGGTCCGCAGCCATCGTTTCGGCCGCTTCGGAAGCGGGGAAGAAGTTCGGATCGAGTCCCGGCGACAGCAGGTAGTAGGGACGGTCTTCCCGGTTCTCCACGGTGATCCACACCGGCTGGATGCCCTTGCTGGCCAGAGGCACCCCGTAGAGCGCGGCGCTTTCGTCGGCCGACAGCACGGCGGTCGCGACGCGCAGTCCGCCTTCCGTGCGTGACACGGCGCGGCTGCGGTAGTCGGGGGTCGCAGCTGGCGGCGGCGGCGCCGCGCAGCCCGCCAGCGCCGCGGCAAGGGCCGCGGCGGCCAGGCCAGCAACGGGAAGCCGGTGCATGGGGCGGATCCTTTCGGGGAAAAGCGCAGCCCGACGATAGTGCCTGGCCGCTGCGGCGTCCATCGTCCATGAGGGCCGGCGGCGCGTAATGCCGGTGCTTTGCCGTAAGCTTGCCAGCCTCCCGCAAGATTCGACCCCATGCTCACCAGATCCCTCGGCCCCTTCACCGTCCCTGCCATCGGCCTCGGCTGCATGAACCTCAGCCATGCCTACGGCGTCCCTCCCCCCGCGGAGCAGGGCGAGCAGCTCCTGCGCGCGGCGCTCGACGCCGGCGTCACGCTGTTCGACACCGCTGCGCTGTACGGCTTCGGCAAGAACGAGGAATTGGTAGGCCGCGTGCTCAAGCAGCACCGCCGCGAGATCACGCTGTGCAGCAAGGGCGGCATGGCCGGCGTGGCGGGCGACGATGGCGTCATGCGCCGCGTGATCGACGGCCGGCCGGAGGCGATCCGCCGAAATTGCGAGGACAGCCTGCGCCGTTTGCAGACGGACGTGATCGACCTGTACTACCTGCACCGCTGGGACAAGAAGGTGCCCATCGAGGAGAGCGTCGGCGCCATGGCACGGCTGGTGGAGCAGGGCAAGGTGCGCACCATCGGCCTGTCGGAAGTCTCCGCCGCCACCGTGCGCAAGGCGCATGCGGTGCATCCCCTCACGGCCGTGCAGACCGAGTATTCGCTGTGGACCCGCAATCCCGAGATCGCCGTGCTCGCGGCCTGCCGCGAACTGGGCATCACCTTCGTGGCTTTCAGCCCGGTGGCCCGCGGTTTCCTGTGCGATGCCGTGCCCGACGTCGCCGTCCTCGACGCCAAGGACATCCGCAAGACCATGCCGCGCTTCGCACCGGAGAACCACGCGCGCAATTTGCAGCTGCTGCCGCCCTACAAGGCGCTCGCCCGCGAGGCGGGCTGCACCCCGGCGCAGCTGGCCCTGGCCTGGCTGCTGCAGCAGGGCGAGCACATCGTCCCGATCCCGGGCACGACCCGCGTGGCCCACCTGAAGGAGGACCTCGCTGCGGCCGACGTGAAGCTGTCCCCCGAGCTCATCGGCAGGCTCGACGCGCTGATCAACGAAAAGACGGTCGCCGGCAACCGCTACAGCGAGCAGGCCAACCGCGAAGTGGACACGGAAGTCTTCGCCGGCTGAGACAGCTCGCCGCGCCGGCTAACTTTCGGTTGCCCGGCTCATTGAGGAAACTCCTATGTGCGTTGGCATGCCACCTCTCTAGAGTGGCCTGCTCGACGCATGCGGCGGCTGCCGCGGGAGATGGCGATGAAGCAGACCGTGCTCAAGTGGATGCTGGCAGGCGCGGCGGCGTGCGCTACGGCGGCGCCTGCGCTGGCGCAGATGCAGCCCTGGGAGAAGGCGCTGTACGACGCGGCCAAAAAGGAAAAGCCGGTCACCGTCTACACCGCGCACTACAACACCGACGAGGCCGCCGCCCTGTGCGCCGCCTTCGAGAAGAAGTACGCCGACCTCAAGTGCAACTTCGTGCGCACCACCGCGCAGGTCGCCTACCAGCGGCTGCAGCAGGACATCCAGGCCAACGCGCCGGTGGCCTCGGTGTTCAGCAGCACCGACGTCAGCCACTACCCCGAGCTGAAGAAGAAGGGCCTGCTGCTGGACTACAAGCCGCACAACGCGGCCAACATGGTCGACTCGCTCAAGGGCTACAACGACAAGGACGGCCAGTACTGGGTGACCGCCGCGGCGCTGATGCTCCTGACCTACAACACCAGCGTCATCGCTGAGAAGGACGCGCCGAAGAACTGGCCCGACCTGCTCGATCCCAAGTGGAAGGGCAAGGTCTCCATCGGCCATCCGGCCTACAGCGGCTACGTGGGCACCTGGGTCGTGCTGATGCAGAAGCTCTATGGCTGGGACTACTTCACCAAGCTGGAGAAGAACCAGCCGCAGATCGGCCGCTCGGTGAACGACACCGTGACCATGCTCAACTCCAAGGAGCGGCTGGTCGCCGCGGGGCCGGAGGCGACGACGCTGCTGTCCAAGGACAAGGGCAATCCGCTGGCCGTGGTCTACCCCACCGACGGGGCGCTGCTGATGGTCTCTCCCAGCGCCATCCCCAAGAACGCGCCCTCGCCGAACGCAGGCAAGCTCTACATGGAGTTCCTGCTGTCGAAGGAAGCGGGCGAGGTGCAGGTCAAGACACACTCGCTGGCGGTGATGAAGGGCATGGCGCCCGCGCCCGGCGCCAAGCCGCTGGAGCAGATCAAGGTGGTCCGCCCGACGGAGGACGAGATCACCAAGGGCATCCCGGAGGTCAAGGAGAAGTTCCGCGACACCTTCGGCGTCTGAGCCGCGGCCCCGGGAGTGCATGGCCTACGTCAAGACCACCCTCGAACCGGCGGCGCTGGACAGCGACGGCTTCGCGCGGCGCTGGCGGCACTGGGACAAGTCCGCGCTCGTCTGGCTCGTGGCCATCGCGGTGCTGGTGTTCCTGGTGGTCAACCCGCTGCTGCGCCTCTTCATCGTCAGCTTCCAGGACGGCAACGGCGACTTCACGCTGGCCAACTACGCCGCCGCCTACGGCCGCAGCCGGCACCTGGAGGCGTTGCTCAACTCGCTGATCCTGGGCGTCTCGGCCGGCGCGCTGTGCCTGGCGTTCGGCGTGCCGATGGCCTGGGCGCTGTCGCGCACCGACATGCCGGGCAAGTCGTTGATCTGGATCGCGATCCTGGGGACCTTCATCATCCCGCCCTACCTGGGCGCGGTGGGCTGGATCCTGCTGGCGGGACCGAACGCCGGCTGGCTGAACAAGGCGGTGGTCGCGCTGACCGGCGCGTCGCACGGGCCGTTCAACATCTATTCGATGCCGGGCCTGGTGCTGGTGGTCGCCTGCTACAGCTTTCCCTACGTGTTCGTGCTGACGAAGTCGGCGCTGGACCTGGTGTCCTCGGAGATGGAGGACGCCGCCAACATCCTGGGCGCCGGCAACCTGCGCACCACGCTGCTGATCACGCTGCCGCTGGTGCTCCCGGCGATCCTGGGCGCCTTCATCCTGGTGTTCCTGGAGGCGATCGCGCTGTTCGGCTCGCCCGCGTTGCTGGCGCTGCCGGGGCGCTTCCACGTGGTCACCACGCAGCTTTGGCAGTTCTTCGAGTTCCCGCCCAAGGTGGGGCTGGCCTCGGCCTATGCGATGCCGCTGCTGGTGATCACCGTTCTGCTGTTCTGGGTGCAGCGGCGCATCACGCACCGCAAAGGCTACGTGGCGCTGACCGGCAAGGGTGGCGAGCGCAGGCCGGTGCCGCTGGGCCCGTGGAAGTGGCCGGTGCTGGGCTGGTGCCTGTTCGTCTGCACGCTGTCCTTCTTCATGCCGCTGGTGGTGATCTGCCAGGCCGCCTTCGCCAAGGCCTGGGGCCGAGGCTTCTCATGGGACAACCTCACGCTGGGCAACATCACGGCCGTGGTGTTCGACAACGCGCTCACCCGCACGGCCACGCTGCACACCTTCCTGTACGCGGGGACCGCTTCGCTGATCGCGCTGGTGCTCGCCCTGTGCATTTCCTACGTCGTGCAACGCGAGCTGGTGAACAAGCACGTGGGCAACGTGCTGAGCTTCCTGACCATGGCGCCCTTCGTGGTGCCCGGCATCGTGCTGGCGATCGGCTTCTACGCGGCGTACACGCGGCCGCCGCTGGTGCTGTACGGAACGGCCTGGATCCTGATCCTGGCCTTCACCACGCGCTTCCTGCCGATCGCCTTCGTCAACAGCAATGCCGCCATCCGCAGCATCAACCCGGAGCTGGAAGAGGCCGTGCGCACGCTGGGCGGTTCGCGGCTGACCGCGATCCGGCACGTGGTGATGCCAGTCCTCAAGCGCAGCCTGGCCGGCGCCTTCATCCTGGTGTTCATCCCCGCCACCCGGGAGCTGAGCACGGCGATCTTCCTGTACTCGATCAACACGCAGGTGCTGTCGGTGCTGCTGTTCGACAAGAGCGACGAAGGCAACTTCGAGATGCTCGCCTCCATCGGCCTGGTGCTGGTGGTGATCACGGTGGTGCTGATCCTGGCGGGCTTCCGCCTGATGGGCCGCGACTTCATGCTGAGGAGGCAGGTGGGATGAGCGCCGCGTCGAAGACGGAGACTGGGGGAGGTCATTCATGAGCCAATTGGTGCTGCGGAACCTGACGCGCGTGTTTGGTGACTTCACCGCCGTCGATGGCCTGAGCCTGTCGCTGCGCGATGGCGAACTGGTGTCGCTGCTGGGGCCGTCCGGCTGCGGCAAGACGACCACGCTGCGCATGATCGCCGGCTTCATCACGCCCTCGCAGGGGACCATCGAGCTGAACGGCCGCGTCATCTCGTCGCCGCAGTCCAGCCTGCCGCCGGAAAAGCGCGGCATGTCCATGATCTTCCAGAGCTACGCGATCTGGCCGAACATGACGGTGGAACAGAACGTCGCCTTCGGGCTGAAGCTGCAGAAGGTCAACGCGGTGGACGCGAAGAAGCGCCTGGACCAGATCCTGGATGTGGTGCAGCTCAAGGCCCTGCGCGACCGCTACCCGGCGGAACTGAGCGGCGGCCAGCAGCAGCGCGTGGCGCTGGCCCGTGCCATCGTGGTGAACCCGGCCGTTCTGCTGCTCGACGAGCCGCTGTCCAACCTGGACGCCAACCTGCGCGAGGAGATGCGCTTCGAGATCCGGCGGCTGCACGACGAGTTCAACATGACCATGGTCTACGTCACGCACGACCAGGCCGAGGCGATGGTCACCTCCGACCGCATCGCCGTGATGAACAAGGGCCGCATCGAGCAGCTCGACGCGCCGTTCGACCTGTACCGCAATCCGCGCACGCGTTTCGTCGCCGGCTTCATTGGCCGCACCAACTTCCTCACCGGCGCCCGCCGCGACGACGCGGTGGACTTCGGCGGCTTCCAGCTGCCGGCGCGCGCATTGGCCGGCGGCGCTGCCTTGCCGCAGGAGGTGCAGATCTCCATCCGGCCGCAAGGCATCCAGCTGTCGCGCGACAAGCCGGCCGAGCGCGACCAGCGCTGCTGCGTGGAGGCCAGCATCCAGCGCCGCTCCTACCTGGGCGAATCCTGGGATTACCACATCTCCGTGGCACCATCGGCGGAACCGCTGCGGGTGAGTGCCCGCCCGGGCGACGTGTTCGAGGTCGGGCAGAGAATCTATGCCGAGATCGACACGTCCCAGATCACCGTCCTCCACTGAAAGAAAGACCGAACCTCCATGCCGCTTCCCCTCGAAGGCGTCCGCGTTCTCGACCTCACCAACGTCATGGCGGGTCCCTACTGCACGATGGTGCTGGGCGACCTGGGCGCCGAAGTGATCAAGCTGGAAAGCCTGGACGGCGACAGCACCCGCAATTTCGAGCCCAAGGTCAACGACGAGTCCTACTGCTTCGCCGTGCTCAACCGCAACAAGAAGAGCATCGCGGTGGACATGAAGGCGCCCGCCGGCAAGGACATCGTTCTCAAGCTCGCCGCGCGCAGCGACATCGTGATCGAGAACTTCCGCCCCGGCGTGGTGAAGAAGCTCGGCATCGGCTACGACGACCTGAAGAAGGTGAACCCGGGGATCATCTACGCGTCGATGTCGGGGTTCGGACAGACCGGGCCTTATGGGCGCAAGGGCGGCTTCGACATCATCGCCCAGGGCATGTCCGGCATCATGATGATGACCGGCTACCCGGGCGGACGGCCGGCCAAGGTGGGCATCGCCATGAACGACATCGCCTGCGGCGTGACCACGCTGTACGGCATCCTCGGCGCCTTCATCGGCAAGCTGCGCCACGGCGAGGGCCAGTACCTGGAGACTTCGCTGCTGGAGGCGGGGATGGCCTGGAGCATCTGGGAATTCGGCGCCTGGTTCGGCGGCGGCGAGAAGCCCACCGCCACGGGCACGCGTCATCGCCGCTCCGCGCCTTACCAGGCGTTCCGTTCCCAGGACGGCTACGTCACCGTGGGCGCCAGCGGCGACAAGCTCTGGCGCGCCTTCGTCACGCAGGTGGTGGAGCAGCCGCAATGGCTGGACGATCCGCGCTTCGAGAAGAACCCGTTGCGCGTGAAGAACGCGGACGCGCTGCAGGAACTGATCGAGGCGGTGCTCGCCACCCGGCCCACCGCGCACTGGGTGGAAAAGCTGGACGCCGCCGGCGTGCCGGGCGGGCCGGTCTACACCTACGAACAGACGCTGTCGGACCCGCAGGTGCAGCACCGGCGCATGGTCCACGACATCGACCACCCCAAGATCGGCGCCATGAAGACGCTGGGGCTGCCAATCAAGTCCAATGGTGACCTCACGCAGATCCGCAAGCCCGCGCCGCTGCACGGGCAGCACACCGAAGAAGTGCTGCGCGAGATCGGCTACCCGGACAGCGAGGTGCGCAGCCTGCTCGCCGACGGCGTGGTGCGCGCCACAGGAGTTCCCGCATGAAGCTGCAGACCGACCGCATGATCGCCCACAAGGACGGGGGGATCGGCTGGATCACCTTCAACAATCCGGCGCGCCACAACGCGGTGTCGCTGCCGATGTGGCAGGGGCTGTTCGACGCGGTCACCGCGTACGCCGAGGATCCGGAGGTGCGCGTGCTGGTGCTGCAGGGCGCGGGCGGCAAGGCCTTCGTGTCGGGTGCGGACATCTCCGAATTCGAGGAGAAGCGTTCCAGCGCGGACACCATCGCGGCGTACAACAAGGTGTCGCACGCGGCCAGCGCCGCCTTGACGGAAGTGAACAAGCCGACGATCGCGATGATCCGCGGCTACTGCGTCGGTGGCGGCGTGGCGGTGGCGCTGTGCTGCGACATGCGCATCGCCGCCGAGGGTTCCACCTTCGCGGTGCCGGCGGCCAAGCTGGGGCTGGGCTACGAGTTCGACGGCGTGCGCAAGCTGGTGGACATCGTCGGTCCCTCGTTCGCCCGCGAGATCTTCTACACGGCACGCCAGTTCACGGCCCAGGAGGCCGTGACCATGGGGCTGGTGAACCGGCTGGTGCCGGCGGAGGCGCTGGAATCCTACGTGCGCGACTACGCGGGCACCATCGCCGGCAACGCACCGCTCACGGTGGGCTCGATCAAGACGCTGGTGGCGCAGGTGATGAAGGACGAGGGCGAGCGCGACATGGCGCTGTGCAAGGCCGTGGTGGACCGCTGCTTCGCCAGCGCCGACTATGTCGAGGGCCGCACCGCCTTCATGGAGAAGCGCAAGCCGAAGTTCACCGGGAAGTGATGCCAAAGACGTAGGCCGGTGGTGAGCGGACGGACGTAGGCTGGTGGTGAGCCGCAGGCGAACCCCAGCTTGCTGCGCATCGCTGTTCGCTGGGGTTCGCATGGCTCACCACCAGCCTACGAAACCCCGCGAGCCCGCGTACGCGCCAGGGAACCGCATCAATCCGGAATCGGTTCCAGCTCCGGCCGCGCGGCCCGCGCGCGCTCGCCGTGCAGCACGTACAGGCCCGCGGCCACCAGCAGCGCGATGCCGGTCCAGGCGAGGGCGTTTGGCACGTCGCCCCAGACCAGGTAGCCGAGCACCAGCGCGAACAGCAGTCCGGCATAGCGGAAGGGTGCGATCAGGCTCATCTCGCCCCCGCGCATGGCAACGGTCAGCAGGAAGTAGCCGCCGCTGAGGAACACGCTGGCAGCCGCGAGCAGCCCCAGCTGCCCGGCGCCGAACGGCCGCCACTCGGAAAAGAGGCTCATCGCGCCGGAGAGCAGCGTCACCGCCACCGCGGTGCTCAGCGTGATCAGGATGGAGGGGATGCCGCGGGCTATCGTGCGCGTCATCAGGTCGCGGCTCGCATGCAGCACCGTCCCGCCCAGGCACAGCAGGGCATAGGCATTGAAGGCCGCGCCCGTCGGCTGCACCACCAGCAGCACGCCGGTGAAGCCGGTGGCGATGGCCAGCCAGCGGCCCGCGCCGACCTGCTCCTTGAAGGCCACCACGGCGAACAGCGTGATGAACAGCGGCGTCGCCATGTTGATGGCGGTCGCGTTGGCGATCGGCAGGTGGAACAGCGACGTGAGGTAGGTCAGGGTCGCGAACGCATCGAACAGCGCGCGCACCACGACGCGCCGGTCGAGCAGGGCGCCCAGTTGCCGGATCGCGCCCAGGCGCTGCGTGATCGCTAGCAACAGCGCCGTGGCGAACAGCCCCCGCAGGAAGATCAGTTGCGCGGCCGGCAGGGACTCGCTGACGAGTTTGACCAGCGTGTCGTTGACGACGAAGCAGCCCATGCCGCCCGCCATTGCCAGGATGCCGCGGCGGTTGGCGGCGCGGAGGGGGTCCGTGGAATGCATGCGAGGCGGCATCTTAGCGGCAGGGCGCGGCGGGATCGCAGGATGTTTGACGATCGTCAAACGCACGGGCTTCCGCCCATGCGAACTTCATGCGCGCGCCTTCTTCTTCCATCCGGCGCGACACGAGGAGACGGTCGACATGCAGCAACGCACCAGCATCCCGGGGACCATCATCTTCGACGGAGAACAGGCGCAGAAAGGCTACGCCCTGAACCGCATGTGCTTTTCCTTCAACAACAAGGACAACCGCGAAACCTTCCGCAAGGACGAGGCGGCCTACATGCGGCAGTACGGCCTGGACGCGCGACAGTCCGAGGCGATCCGCAACCGCGACGTGCTGGGCCTGCTGAAGGCCGGCGGCAACGTCTACTACCTCGCGAAATTCGCGGGCATCCTGGGGCTGGACGTGCAGGACCTCGGCTCGCTGCAGACCGGCCTGAGCAAGCAGGAATTCAAGGAGCGCCTGGTGCGCCAGAACGAGCAACCCGAGCGCTTCGGCGCCTGAGCGGAATTCCCATGGCCACGATCCTCGGTGGACTCACCACCTCCCACGTGCCCGCCATCGGCGGCGCGATCGCCAAGGGCCAGCAGGGCGAACCCTACTGGAAGCCCTTCTTCGACGGCTTCCTCCCGGTCCACGACTGGCTGGCGCAAGTGAAGCCGGACGTCGCGGTGGTCTTCTACAACGACCACGGCCTGAACTTCTTCCTGGACAAGATGCCCACCTTCGCGGTGGGCGCGGCGCCCGAGTACCGCAACGCGGACGAAGGCTGGGGCATTCCCACGCTGCCGCCGTTCAAGGGGCAGGTCGACCTGTCCTGGCACATCATCGAACACCTGGTGGACCAGGATTTCGACGTGACCACCTGCCAGGAGATGCTGGTGGACCACGCGTTCACGCTGCCGCTCAAGCTGTTCTGGCCCGGCGGCGTGCCGGTGACGACGGTCCCGATCTGCATCAACACCGTGCAGTTCCCGCTGCCCAGCGCGCGCCGCTGCTATGCGCTCGGCCAGGCCGTGGGCCAGGCCATCCAGTCATGGGACAGCGACAAGCGCGTGGTGGTGATCGGCACCGGCGGCCTGTCGCACCAGCTCGATGGCGAGCGGGCGGGCTTCATCAACAAGCCCTTCGACCTGAAGTTCATGGACAGCCTGGTGAACGATCCCGAATGGGCCACCCAGTACACGATCCACGAACTGGTCGAACAGACCGGCACGCAGGGCGTCGAGCTGCTGATGTGGCTGGCCACGCGGGGCGCGGTGCCGGGTCGCGTCCGCAAGGTGCACACGAACTACCACATCCCCATCTCCAACACCGCCGCCGGGATGATGGCGCTGGAGGCGGTCGCCTGAGCTGCGCCCGCGCTTGAAGGAGGAGGGGCGGGGGCGCATACTGCACGGGTCCTTTTTCACGAGAGGAGGACCCCATGGCCCAAGCAGTGGAACCGGGCACCCCGGGCTCGCTGAGCGTCTTCGAGAAGTCCTGCACCTACTGCGGCGCGCGCTTGCGCGTGGTCGCGACGCATGTGACCGACGACCCCCACCAGGAAGAGTACGCCTGCCCCGAATGCGGCAAGGGCTACGCCGTGGCGGCGAGCAGCGAGCCCGAGGTGCAGCTGCTGAAACCGCGCAGCGACGGCAAGGGCGACCGCTACCAGGACACGTTGTTCTGACGCTCAGCGCAGCCGCGCGGGGCTGAGCATCGCCGGCGTGAGGCCGAACTCCGCGATGTGCCGCGGCAGCGGCAGTCCGCGCGCCAGGGCGGCGCAGGCCTCGCCCATCGCCGGCGAGGTCTGGATGCCGTAGCCGCCCTGCGCGGCCAGCCAGAAGAAGCCGGGCGCATCGGGATCGAAGCCGCCGACCAGGTCGCCGTCGGGCACGAAGGAGCGCAGGCCGGCCCAGGTGCGCGCTGGGCGTCGGATCTGCAGCGTCGTCATCTGCTGGATGCGGTCGATGGCCAGCGCGATGTCCAGCTCCTCCGGCTGCACGTCCTGCGGCGGCACCGGGTCGGCGTTGGCCGGCGAGCCCAGCAGCATTCCGGCGTCTTCCTTGACGTACCAGGTCTCGTCGGCGCTGACGACGCAGGGCCAGTGGCGCACGTCGTTGCCTGCGGGCGGCGCAAAGGTGAAGGCGGAGCGGCGCTTGGGTTGCAGGCCGATCGCCGTCACGCCGGCCAGCGCCGCGATGACATCGCACCAGGCGCCGGCGGCATTGACCACGATCGGCGCGCTCCAGGTGCCGGCCCGCGAACGCACCTCCCAGCCATCGGACACGCGAGCCAGGCCGGTCACTTCCGCATCGCACACCACCGAGCCGCCGGCGCGCCGCAGGCCGCGCAGGTAGCCCTGGTGGATGGCATGCACGTCCATGTCGCTGGCGTCCGGCTCCAGCACGGCGCCGACCAGCCGATCGGGGCGCAGCACCGGCACCAATGCCATGGCCTGCGCGGGTGTGAGGAGCCGGGCGTTCGGTGCCATCGCCCGCAGCACGTCCCAGTGCGCCTGCAGCTGCGCCTCCTGGCCGGGCGCGGCCACGAACAGGCAGCCGCGCGGTCCGAGCAGCGGATGTTCGGCGAAGCCCGCCGGCGGGTGGTCGAAGAAGGTGCGGCTCGCGCCGGTCAGCGCCCGCACCTGGGCCGTCCCGTAGCTTTCCAGGAAGAGGGCGGCCGAGCGGCCGGTGGAGTGGTAGCCGGGCTGTGACTCGCGTTCGAGCAGCACGGTGCGGCCGTGCGACGCCAGGAAGTAGCCGATGGAGGCCCCGGCGATGCCGCCGCCGATGATCACGAAATCGACACCCTGTGTCATGGGGTTCCCTCTAGGTAGCATGCCAACAGTCCGGGGCGGCCCCCCGCTAAAATTGCCGGATGCGCCCGTTCCTTCCCGCGGATCTCCGGCCCCTCGTGGCCGGGCTCGCGCTGGCCCTGTTGGCCCCGGCGTCCATCGCCCAGGTGCCGCAGGCCCCGCACGATCCGCTGACCAGCATGTTGCCCGACGCGAAAGGCGCGCTGGCCTGGTCGCTGCTGGGCAAGACCGGGATCCGCAAGGTCGACGGCAAGCTGGGCCCTGATTTTCCCCCGGCACTCAAGCCCCTGAACGGCAGGACGGT
This sequence comes from Ramlibacter sp. P4_H7, assembly GCF_056400765.1. Classification (NCBI taxonomy): domain Bacteria; kingdom Pseudomonadati; phylum Pseudomonadota; class Betaproteobacteria; order Burkholderiales; family Comamonadaceae; genus Ramlibacter; species Ramlibacter sp. P4_H7. The sequence continues at coordinate 42,228 of NZ_JBFUKP010000013.1, read as the reverse complement.
GAAGGTGCAGGGCTACGTCCTGCCGCTGGAGGCCGGCCAGACCCACAAGCGCTTCCTGCTGTCGGCCTGGTCGCCCAGCTGCCCGTTCTGCCTGACCGCGGGACCGGAAGCCATGGTGGAAGTGAAGGCCCGGAGCGCCGTCGCCTACGCGCTGGAGCCCGTGGTGGTGCAAGGCCGCCTGGAGCTCCTGGACAACGATCCCTCCGGCCTGTTCTACCGCCTGGTGGATGCCGAACCCGCCACCCTGAACTGATTTCCTTTCCTCCCTGAAGACAACGACATGAAGAGACGACAGCTCGTCGCCGCGCTCGCGGTTGCGTTCCTCACCGGCACCGCCACCCCCCTGTGGGCGCAGGACCCGCCGCCGATCAATGCGGCGACCGAAGCGGCGTTCGGCCGGCTGGTCGCGGCTCCGGCGGTGAAGCAGGCGCTCGACCTCATCAAGGCCGACGACGAACGCACGCTGAAGGAGCAGATCGAACTGACCGAAATTGCCTCGCCGCCCTTCAAGGAAGCCACGCGGGCGGCGGAGTACGCCAAGCGCATGAAGGCGGTCGGACTTGCCGACGTGCGCACGGACGCCGAGGGCAACGTGATCGGCGTGCGCAAGGGCGCCGGCCGCGGCCCCGTGCTGGTGGTGTCGGCGCACCTGGACACGGTGTTCCCCGAGGGCACCGACGTGAAAGTGAAGGTCAAGGACAATCGCTACGCCGCGCCGGGCATCTACGACGACGGCCGCGGCCTCGCCTCGCTGCTGTCGATCGTGCGCGCGCTCAACCAGGCCAACATCCGCACGGTCGGCGACATCGTGTTCGTGGGCACGGTGGGCGAGGAGGAACTGGGCGACCTGCGCGGCGTGAAGGCCTTCTTCCGCGACCACAAGAACGTCGACGGCTTCATCTCCTTCGACGGCATCGACATCAGCCGCATCGTCAACCAGGCGACCGGCAGCCGCCGCTGGCGCATCGTCTACACCGGGCCCGGCGGCCACAGCTTCTCCGCGTTCGGACTGCCGTCGGCCACGCACGCGCTGGGCCGCGCCATCGCCAAGATCGCCGAGGTGCGCACGCCGGAGAATCCCCGCACCACCTTTACGGTGGGCACGCTCAAGGGCGGCACTTCGGTCAACGCGATCGCGGCGGAAGCCGAGCTGGGCCTGGACATGCGGTCCAACAGCGCGGAGGAACTGAAGAAGCTGGAGGAGAAGATCCTGCAGCTGGCGCGCGAGGCGGCGGCGGAGGAGAACGCCCGCTGGAACCAGAAGGACGTGATCAAGGTGGACTTCAAGCTGGTGGGAGACCGTCCCGCCGGCGCCGGGTCGATCGACTCGCCGATGGTGCACGCGGCGCGCCGGGGCGTCGCGGCGGTCGGCGGGGAAGTGAAGTCGATCATGGCGTCCAGCACCGACTCCAACCTGCCCATCAGCCTGGGCATCCCTGCGGTGACCCTGGGCAGCGGCGGCATCGGCGGCGGCTCGCACGGGCCGGGCGAGTGGTACTCGCCGGTGAATGCGTGGCTGGGGCCGCAAAGCGAGTTGCTGACGATCGTGTCGCTGGTGGGGCTGGAGGGAGTGACGCAGCCGCTGTTGCCGAAGCGGGCGCCGTAAGGGGCGCTGAACTCTCTGCCGGCCAAGCCGCGTGCGGGCGGGCTGGGGCGCGCTGGCAGGGCGTCCGGCGCGATGTGCCGGCAAACCTGCGATGGCCGGGCGGGCGGCCCGCGCGGCTGAACTCGCTGCGCGTTTGCCTGCGCGCAGGCAAACCCTCCGCTCGAACAGCATCCGCGAGTCAGATCTCGTACGCGCGGCTCGATACGCGCTGAAGCGCTGTCGTAGCCGCGCTGGCCGCCCGCCCGTCCATCGCAGGCGCCCTGCCTTCATGCGCGCCCCAGCCCGCCCGCACGCGGCTTTGCGGGACGCGGTGCCTCGCCAGAAGCCGTAGGACCGCCTCCGCACCTGTTGCCGAACGCAGCGCATGACTGGAAGCCGCGCACCGGCGCCGCTTTTGTTCGACGCAGCGCCCTCTTAGGAACCGCCGTACCGACGCCGCGCCCTTGCCGGATGCAGCGGTGGTGCGAGCAGTCCGGCGCGCGGCCCTGTTTCGTTGCCCCAGGCGGTGTGCGGTGTGGGTCCGCATAAAGGGGTGGCGCCTGGAAGGCCGGTCCGGGCGTCGCAGCGCGGCTACGAGAGCGCTTCAGCGCGTATCGAGCCGCGCGTACGTCTCTGGCTCGCAAAACTTGCCCGAGTCTGGAGTTTGCATGCGTGCATGCAAACTCCAGACGAGTTGTTTTGCGGGCGACGCCGGGACCGGTCTTCCAGGTTTGCCGGCGCGCTTGCGCGACGGACGCCGCCCCAGCGGGCCCGCACCGCACACCGCCTGGGGCGACGTGGGCGCGGCAACAGCGGCCATGTCAGCGTGCGACGCCAAAGCGCGGCGCCGCGACGACGAAAAAGAAAAAGGGCCCCGAGGGGCCCTTTCAGCGGGGCGCGTTGATTTACAGCGTGTCGATGAACGACCGCAGCTTGTCCGACCGCGACGGATGCTTGAGCTTGCGCAGCGCCTTCGCCTCGATCTGGCGGATCCGCTCGCGGGTGACGTCGAACTGCTTGCCGACTTCTTCCAGCGTGTGGTCCGTGCTCATCTCGATGCCGAAGCGCATGCGCAGCACCTTGGCCTCGCGCGGGGTCAGCGAGTCGAGGATGTCCTTGACCACGTCGCGCAGGCCGGCCTGCATGGCGGCTTCGATCGGCGCGGTGTTGCCGGTGTCCTCGATGAAATCGCCCAGGTGGGAATCGTCGTCGTCCCCGATCGGCGTTTCCATGGAGATCGGCTCCTTGGCGATCTTCATGATCTTGCGGATCTTGTCTTCCGGGATCTCCATCTTGGCGGCCAGGATGCTGGCGTCCGGCTCGAAGCCGAACTCCTGCAAATGCTGGCGGCTGATGCGGTTCATCTTGTTGATGGTCTCGATCATGTGCACCGGGATGCGGATCGTGCGGGCCTGGTCCGCGATCGAGCGCGTGATCGCCTGCCGGATCCACCACGTCGCATAGGTCGAGAACTTGTAGCCGCGGCGATACTCGAACTTGTCGACCGCCTTCATCAGGCCGATGTTGCCTTCCTGGATCAGGTCCAGGAACTGCAGGCCGCGGTTGGTGTACTTCTTGGCGATCGAGATCACGAGACGCAGGTTGGCCTCGATCATCTCCTTCTTCGCCTCGCGCGACGAGGCCTCGCCCTCGTTCATGCGCTTGTTGATTTCCTTCAGCTCGTGCAGGGGCACCACCACGCGCGACTGCAGTTCGGTCAGCTTCTGCTGCAGTTCCTGGATCGCAGGCACGTTGCGCGCAATGATCACGCTCCACGGCTTGCCGGCGGCGGCCTGCTTCTCCACCCACTTCAGGTTCAGCAGGTTGGGCGGGAAGTCCTTGATGAAGGTTTCCTGCGGCATGCCGCACTTGTCCACGATGATCCGGCGCAGCTCGCGCTCCTTCTTGCGGACGTCGTCGACCTGGCCGCGCACCATGTCGCACAGCTTCTCGATCGTCTTGGCCGTGAAGCGGATGGTCATCAGCTCCTCGGACAGGGCGTGCTGGGCCTTGTGGTACGAGGGCGTGCCCCAGCCTTCCTTGTCGTAGATCCTGTGCACCTTCTCGAACAGGCCGGCGATGCGGTCGAAGCGTTCCAGGGCCTGCGCCTTCAGTTCTTCCAGCTTCTTGGTCAGCGCCTTGGAGCCGCCGGAGCCGTCGTCGTCGTCGTCGGCGTCGAACTCGTCGAAGTCCTCCTCCGCCACGTAGTCGTCGGCTTCGTTCGGGTTGGAGAAGCCGTCGACGATGGTGGAGATGACGATCTTGCCTTCGCGGATGTCCGCGCCCAGTCGCAGGATCTCGGCGATGGTCGCGGGCGACGCGGAGATCGCCTCCATCATGGCCATCAGGCCGCCCTCGATGCGCTTGGCGATTTCGATTTCGCCCTCGCGCGTGAGCAGCTCCACCGTGCCCATCTCGCGCATGTACATGCGCACGGGGTCGGTAGTGCGGCCAAATTCACTGTCGACCGTGGACAGCGCGGCTTCCGCTTCCTCTTCCGCTTCCTCGACGGTGGCGGCGGTCGGGCCGGTGTTCGTCAGCAGCAGCGTCTCGGCATCGGGCGTCTGCTCGTAGACGGCCACGCCCATGTCGTTAAGCATCGACACCACGACTTCCAGCGTCTCGGCATCGACAAGCTTCTCGGGCAGGTGGTCGGTGATCTCGGCGTGCGTGAGGTAGCCGCGCGTCTTGCCCAGCGTGATCAGGCTCTTCAGGCGCTGGCGACGCTTGGCCATGTCCTCTTCGGACAGGACCGCCTCGTCCAGGCCGAATTCCTTCATCAAGGCGCGTTCCTTCGCCTTGCTGATCTTCATGCGCAGCGGCTTGACCTTTTCGGCGACGGCCGCGACTTCCTCGACGACCGGCTCGCCGTCTTCGAATTCGGCTTCGACGTCGGCCAGATCGACTTCTTCGACGGCAGCAGCCTTGCCCTCGGCGGCCTTCGGCTTGCGTCCGCGCTTGGCGCCGCCGGCGGGAGCGTCGGCCTCGGTGCCGGCCTTGGGCGGGCGACCGGGTTTCTTCTTCGCCGGTTCGTCTGCGGGGGCAGCGCTCTTGGCGGTCTTCTTCGTCTCTTCCTTGGCGGAGGCCTTTTCAGGCTTGGCGGTCGACTTCGTGGGCACGGGCTTGGCTACTTTGGTTGGGGCGGGCTTCTTGTCGTTCTTGACGACCTTCAGCTGGGCCTTGGCGGCGGATGGGGATGGGGTTTGGACTGGCTTTCGGTCGGCAGGTTTCCCGGCGGTGGACGGCTTCGCGGACTTTTGAACGGGCATACGACCTCGATAGGACAGCAGGAACGAAAAAAAGCGCCACGGCAACCCGGCGCGGGGAGGGAAGGCCGACCTGGCCTTTCAGCAGCAAGATGGGTGGGCGAACATTTGGTGTGCAGTCCTTGCGGTAATTTGGCCTGTGCCCGCTTGGGGCGTGCCGCGCAGGGTGCGGGGCTGGCCGGTCCGGAGGTGCTGCTGTCGCTCTTGCCGCTAGCAAACCCTACATTATACCGGCGGCCGCGGAATTCAAGCCTTTGCGCCCGGCTTTGGGGGTTCCTGCAACGCCTGCCGCTTACGGCTGAGGTCGTAAAGCCGTTCCATGCGAGTTGGATCGGTTCCGGGCAACTTGCCGACCCGATCGATTTCCGCCGCCACGGCGTCAAGGTGGATTGCCGTTATCGACCGACGCAGCGCGTCGCCACCGATCTCTTCCACTTCATGAGCCCGGCCACTGGGCTGCATGTCGTCCAAGGCAATGAGGCGGCCCGCGAGCTCCCCGAATGGCTGACCTTCCATCGCCAGCTGGAGCACAGCCCACGGCTCGGCGCCGTGCTCGTGGAAGCGGGTGTCGACCCACGAAAACAGGTCCCCATGGGGCGCCGGAAGCTCGCACAGCACGTGGTGGTCATCGTTCGTGAGGAAGTCCCAGGCCTCGGAGTTCCTGAGCACTGCCCGGGCGATGTGTTCCGCCATCGCGATCGTCTTGGGCTTGATGGCATGTCGCGCGCCGGCGCCATATGCCCGCTGCTTGTACGCCGAATTTGTCGCCTTGCCTTCGCGGCGAGGCTTTCTTGAGGAACTCGTGGCGATGCCCCAGAGCTCCAGCAGGTCGGATTCCCCGAGACGCGCCCTGTCGGCAATGGTGCCCAGGATCTGTCGTTTCAAGGCTCCTTCTGGCAGTTGTTTCCAAAGCGGCCCGGAATTGCTGACCATCCGGGAACGGCCTTCGACCGTACCCAGGTCGCAGCCTTCGGCGGATGCCTCCAGCATGAACTCGCTCAAAGGCACTGCCTGTCGCACGAAGCGGGCGAATGCCTCCGTCCCGTGTTCGCGGATGTAGCTGTCCGGATCGTGTTCCGGCGGCAGGAACAGGAACTTCACCGTGCGCACGTCGGTGGCGTAGGGCAGGGCGCCATCGAGCGCCTTGCGCGCGGCGCGCCGGCCGGCGGCATCGCCGTCGAAGCTGAAGACCACGCTGTCGGTGAAGCGGAACAGCTTCTGCACGTGGTCGGTGGTGCAGGCCGTGCCCAGCGTGGCCACCGCGTTCGGGAATCCGAGCTGCGCCAGGCCGATCACGTCCATGTAGCCCTCGGTCACCAGCACGTAGCCCTGCTCGCGCAGCGCATTGCGTGCCTCCCACAGGCCATACAGCTCGCGGCCCTTGCTGAAGACCGGCGTCTCTGGTGAGTTCAGGTACTTGGGCGTGCCTTCGCCGAGCACGCGGCCGCCGAAGCCGATGCACTCGCCCTTGACGTTGCGGATGGGGAACATCACGCGATCGCGGAAGCGGTCGTAGCGCTTGTCGTCCTCCTCGTTGACGATCACCAGCCCGCTCTCGGCGAGCAACGGGTCGTCGTAGTCGGGGAACACGCCGGCGAGCGTGCGCCAGCCCTCGGGCGAGTAGCCCAGGCCGAACTGCTTCGCGACCTCGCCGGACACGCCGCGTCCCTTCAGGTAGGCCACGGCCCTGGGCGATCCCTTGAGGTGCTTGCGGTAGGCGGCCCCGGCCTTCTCCAGCACGTCGTTCAGCGTCTGCTGCTTTTGCCGCTGTTCCGCCGCCTTCGCGCGGTCGGCCGGGGAGACGTCGTCCTCGGGCACCTGCAGGCCGTAGCGCCCGGCCAGGTCCTTCACCGCCTCGACGAAATTCATGCCGGCGTAATCCATGAGAAAGCCGATGGCATTACCGTTCTTGCCGCAACCGAAGCAGTGATAGAACTGCTTGGACGGGCTCACGGTGAATGACGGCGTCTTCTCCCCGTGGAAGGGACACAGGCCCATGAAATTGGCGCCCCCCTTCTTCAGCTGCACATAGCGGCCGACGACTTCCACGACGTCGGCGCGCGCGAGCAGTTCCTGGATGAAGTTCTGGGGGATGGCCACGATGCTGGGTATTCTGCACCGCCCCGAAAAAGACTACCCTTCGCCCACAACCGCCAGGAGACTCGGCATGGCCAGCATTTTCGACCAGGACCTCCCGCGCAACGACGCCAACTTCACGCCCCTGTCGCCCCTGTCGTTCATCGAGCGCGCGGCGGAGGTGTACCCGGAACGCACGGCGGTGATCCACGGCGCGCTGCGGCGCAACTGGCTGCAGACCTACGAGCGCTGCCGGCGCCTGGCGAGCGCGCTGCAGCGCGCCGGCCTGGGTCATGGCGACACGGTCGCCGTGATGCTGCCCAACACGCCGCCGATGGTGGAGGCGCACTTCGGCATCCCGATGGCCGGTGCCGTGCTGAACACGCTCAACACGCGGCTGGATCCCGAGGCCATCGCCTTCATGCTGGACCACGGCGAGGCCAGGGCGGTGATCGTCGATCCCGAGTTCGCGGGCGCGATGCAGAAGGCCATCGCCATGCGCAAGGACAGCCGGCCGCTGCTGGTGGTCGACGTCGAAGACGCGTTGTTCACCGGGACCAGCGCGCGCATCGGCAGCACCACCTACGAGGATTTACTGGCCGGCGGCGACCCGGCCTTCGCCTGGGAACTGCCCGCGGACGAGTGGGACGCCATCGCGCTGAACTACACCAGCGGCACCACCGGCAACCCCAAGGGCGTGGTCTACCACCACCGCGGCGCGACGACCAACGCGGTCTCCAACATCCTCGAATGGGACATGCCCAAGCACCCCGTCTACCTGTGGACGCTGCCCATGTTCCACTGCAACGGCTGGTGCTTCCCCTGGACCATCGCGGCCCGCGCCGGCGTCAACGTCTGCCTGCGCAAGGTCGAGGCCAAGGCGATGGCCGACGCGATCCGCGAATACGGCGTCACCCACTACTGCGGCGCGCCCATCGTGCACGGCCTGCTGGTGAACGCGCCGGACGAGGTGAAGAAGGGGCTGCCGCGCGGCGTCAAGGCGATGGTGGCGGGCGCGGCGCCGCCGGCCTCGCTGATCGAGGGCATGGAGACCATGGGCTTCGACCTCACGCACGTGTACGGCCTGACCGAGGTGTACGGACCGGCCACCGCCTGCGCCACCCACGCGTCCTGGCAGAAGCTGGACATCGCCGAGCGCGCGCGCCTGAACGCGCGCCAGGGCGTGCGCTACCACCTGCAGCGCAGCGCCCGCGTGCTGGACCCGCAGACCATGCAGCCCGTGCCCTGGGACGGCGAGACCATGGGCGAGATCATGTTCCGCGGCAACATCACGATGAAGGGCTACCTGAAGAACCCGAAGGCGACGCAGGAGGCCTTTGCCGGCGGCTGGTACCACACGGGCGACCTGGCGGTGCAGTACCCCGACGGTTACATCAAGATCAAGGACCGCAGCAAGGACATCATCATCTCCGGCGGCGAGAACATCTCGTCGATCGAGGTCGAGGACGTCCTGTATCGGCACCCGGAAGTGCTGGCCGCCGCGGTGGTCGCCAAGCCGGACGCGAAGTGGGGCGAGACGCCCTGTGCCTTCGTGGAGCTGAAGCCGGGCTCGAAGGTGACGCCCGAGGAGATCGTCGCGCACTGCAAGAAGCACCTGGCGGGCTTCAAGGTGCCGCGCGCGGTGGTGTTCGGCGAGCTGCCCAAGACCTCCACGGGCAAGATCCAGAAGTTCGAGCTGCGCAAGCAGGCGGGATCGGCCGGCGCGATCGATGTATGAGTGATTCACTTCGAAATCGCCGCGCGATTTCGAAGTGGCCTGATCGGCGGGAGGAAGCCCGGCAAAGCCGGATCTTCCTCCCGGAGGGGACCGCGCTGCATGCTATTCCGCGCTGTCCACGTGCCGCTGCGCGGCTCAAGTCTTCAGCGCGAGCCCGAGCTTTTCGATGATGTCCTTCTCCTTGACGTACTGCTCGCGGATGAACTTCTCGTAGTCCGCGCCGTTCAGGTAGATCACCGACTGGTCGTACTTCTCGAAGGTGGCGAGCACCGCGGGGTCATCGAGCGTCTTCCTGAACGCATCGTGCAGCCGGCGGGTGACGGCCGGGTCCATGCCCTTGGGGCCGCCGATGCCGAAGGGCGAATCGGCCAGCGTCTCGTAGCCCAGCTCGTGCAGCGTGGGCACGTTCGGCCAGCGCTTGGTCCGCTTGGAGCCATAGGTCGCGAGCAGACGCAGCGTGCCTGCGTCGACGTGCGACGCCCAGCCCGTCGAATCGCTGTGGCTCATCACGTGTCCGCCCAGCAGCGCCTGCATGCCTTCGGCCACGCCCTTGAAGGGCACGTGCTGCAACTTGATGCCGGCCTTGAAGGCGAATTCCTCCACGGCCAGGTGCGGGGTCGTGCCGTTGCCGGGCGAGCCGAAAGTGAACCTGCCGGGATTGGCCTTGCCGTAGTCGACGAGTTCCTGCACGGTCTTCACCGGCGAATCGGCGCGCACGACCAGACCGAAGGTGTAGCCCGTGAGGCAGGCGATGTACGTGAAGTCCTTGAGCGGATCGAACTGCATCTTCTGCATGTGCGGCAGGCGGGCCACGCCGATGGTGAGCTGCGACAGGGTGTAGCCGTCGGGCTTGGCGCTCACCAGCTCGTTGGGGCCGAGCATGCCGCTGGCGCCGGGCTTGTTCTCGACGATCATCTGGCCGCCCAGCGCCTTGCCCGCACTCTCGCCCAGAGAACGCATGACGGCATCCGTGGAGCCGCCGGCCGGCCAGGGGCAGATCAGCCGGATCGGCCGGGCGGGGAAGGCCTGGCCCAGGGCCGGCAATGCGGCGAGCGCGGGCGCGGCGAGCGCGGGCGCGGCGAGGGCGGCGCGCACGAGGCGGCGGCGGACGCGGTCGGGGCTGGACATGGTCGGGTCTCCTCGGTGGTGGCCCAATCTAGCCGAGCAGGCACGGCAGGCCATGAGGGAAAGCGTGTAACGGCCGCCCCTCGCGGCGCGCGCCGGCGGGCATACTCGCCGCATGCCTGTGCTGAGCCCCGCCAGTGCCTGGGTCCTCGAGAACCCCTGGGCCTTCACCCGCCGCGTCCTGAAGGGATTCCAGTCCAACCAGGGCCTGCTGCTTGCCGGCGCGGTGGCGTACTACGCACTGCTGTCGGTGGTGCCTCTTCTCATCCTGACCGTGATCGTGCTCTCGCACATCGTCGACCAGCGCGAGCTGCTCGTCACGCTCGGCCGCTACATGGAATGGGTGATGCCCGGACAGTCGCGCGCCATCATTGCCGAGCTGGGCAACTTCGTGGCGCACCGGGAGGTGATCGGCTGGGTGCTGCTGGGCACCATGGTGTTCTTCAGCTCGCTGGCATTCACGGTGCTGGAGAAAGCGATGTCGGTGATCTTCCTGCACCGCTTCACGGTGCGGCGACGCCACTTCCTCATCTCCGCGCTGCTGCCCTACTGCTACATCCTGTCGCTCGGCTTCGGACTGCTGGTGGTGACCTTGGCAGCGGGCAGCATCCAGGCGATGGGCGAGAACAGCCTGCACTTCCTGGGCTTCGACTGGTCGCTGGAGGGCATGTCCGGCGTGCTGCTCTACCTGCTGGGCGTCCTGGGCGAGGTGATGCTGCTCACCTCCATCTACATGGTGATGCCGGTGGGGCGCCTGTGGTGGCGGCACGCGCTCGTCGGCGGCTTCACCGCCACGCTGCTGTGGGAGGTCACGCGCCGGGTGCTGGTCTGGTACTTCGGCACGCTGTCGCAGGTGAGCGTGGTCTACGGCTCGCTCACCACCGCGATCGTCGTGCTGTTCACGCTGGAGATCGCGGCGACGCTGCTGCTGCTGGGCGCGCAGGTGATCTCGGAGTACGAGCGGATCGAGCGCAAGGCGGCCGAGGCGGCCGCCGCCTAATCGCCCAGCACGACGCCTTCCCGCCGCGGATCGGCGCCGCCGAACCAGCCGGTCGCCGTGCGCTGGATGGCCTGCAGGCCGCTGGTCATGTCCTGCTCGCGCACCTCATGGCCCCGCGCCTGCAGGGCCTGGACCACGGGCGCGGCGAAGCGCTTCTGCTCCAGCAGCGTGGGTCCATTGTTCGAGCCGAAATTGGGCAGGTCGATCGCCTGCTGGGCGTTGAGGTTCCAGTTCAGCACGCCGTACAGGGTCTTGGCCGTGTAGTGGATGATCAGCGCGCCGCCCGGACTTCCCCCGCTCATCACGAGCTGGCCGGTGGCCTTGTCGAACACCAGCGTCGGCGCCATCGAGGAGCGCGGCCGCTTGCCGGGCTGCACGCGGTTGGCGATCGGGCGGCCCTGCGCGTCGGCCGGCGCGAAGCTGAAGTCGGTCAGCTCGTTGTTCAGCATGAAGCCGCGCACCATCTGGCGGGCGCCGAACTGGTCCTCGATGGTGGTGGTCATCGCGACCGCATTGCCGTACGCGTCGACGATGCTGATGTGCGAAGTGCCGTACTCGACCTGTTCCGGGCTGGGCGCATAGCGGCTCGCCGCCTGCCCCGGCGTGCCGGGCTGCGCCGTCTTCATGCTCTGCGGGCCGATCAGTTGCGCGCGTGCGCGCAAGTAGGCCGGATCCAGCAGCCCCATCCAGCCGCCGGCGGGGGGCTGCACGAAGTCGGGATCGCCAAGGTACTGGCCGCGGTCCGCGAAGGCGAGCCGCGCCGCCTCGGTGTACAGGTGCAGCCACTCCGCCGAAGGCATGCCGTCCGCCAGCGGCAGCTTCTCGGCGTCGGTGCTGGCGAGGATGCCCAGGATCTGCCCCACGGCGATCGCGCCGGAGCTCGGCGGCGGGAAGCCGCAGATGCGGTAGTCCTTGGCACGGGCGCGGTAGTCGTGGCAGATCGGCTCGCGCTTCTTCGGCTGGTAGGCCGCCAGGTCGGCCAGCGACAGCTTGCCGGGGTTGCCGGGGTGCTTCTGCACCTTGTCGACCACCGCCTGCGCGATGTCGCCTTCGTACAGCGCGCGCGATCCTTCGCCGGCGATGCGGCGCAGGACGCGGGCGAGTTCCGGGTTGCGCAGCGTGCTGCCGACGGCGACCGGCTCGCCGTTGGCCTGGAAGAAGTAGGCCTTGGCGACCGGGTCCTTCTGCAGGTGCGCGTCGGCCTTGGCCAGGGTGTTCAGGCGCGGGCTCACCTTGAAGCCGTCCTCGGCCAGCCGGATCGCCGGCTGGAACAGCGCGGCCCAGGGCAGGCGCCCGTACTGGCGGTGCGCCATCTCCAGCACCTTGACCGTGCCCGGCACGCCCACCGAGCGGCCGCCGACCACGGCGTCGTAGAAGGGGAGGGGCTTGCCGTCGGCGCCGAGGAACAGGCGTTCGTCCGCCGCGGCCGGCGCCGTTTCGCGGCCATCGAACGCTTCCACGGCGCGGCCGTTGAAGTGCAGCAGGAAGGTGCCGCCGCCGATGCCGCTGGACTGCGGTTCCACCAGCGTCAGCACCATCTGCACCGCGATCGCCGCATCCACGGCGGAGCCGCCGGCCTTGAGCACCTGGTAGCCCGCGTCGGTGGCCAGCGGATTGGCGGCCGCGACGGCGAACTTCGTGGTCGCCCAGCCGGGCTTGGCCGTCAACCCCGAGGCGGCCTCGGGCTGTTGCGGGACGGTGTAGCTGAAGCTGGAAGGGGTGGGCGGGCTGGCGCAGGCGGCCAGCAGGCTCGCTGCGGCGAGCCAGGTGAGGATGGGGCGGCGCATGGTTTCTCCTTCGACCCTGGTTGTCGTGCCCAGGGACTATAGAGGAGCCGGGCGGCCGCCCGCGGAAGTCCTGCTTACTTCGGCGCCAGCCGGATCGCGCCGTCGAGGCGGATCACTTCGCCGTTGAGCATGTCGTTCTCGAAGATGTGCTTGGCGAGCTTCGCGTAGTCCTCGGGAGTGCCCAGGCGGGAAGGGAAGGGCACGCTGGCGGCCAGCGCGTCCTGCACTTCCTTGGGCATGCCGAACAGCATGGGCGTGCCGAAGATGCCTGGGGCGATGGTCATGTTGCGGATGCCGTTGCGCGCGAGGTCGCGCGCCACTGGCAGCGTCATGCCGACCACGCCGCCCTTGGAGGCGCTGTACGCGGCCTGGCCGATCTGGCCGTCATAGGCCGCGACGGAGGCGGTGGAGATCATGCAGCCGCGCTCGCCGGTGGCTTCCGGCTCGTTCTTCGCCATCGCTTCGGCAGCCAGGCGGATCATGTTGAAGGAGCCGACCAGGTTGACCGTGATGGTCTTGGAGAACAGGGCGAAGTTGTGCGCGCCGTTCTTGCCGACGGTCTTCTCCGCGGGGGCGATGCCGGCGCAGTTCACCAGGCCCATCAGCTTGCCCAGCGAGACGGCCTTGGCCACCACCGCCTGGCCGTCGGCTTCCTGGCTCACGTCGCACTTGACGAAGGCGCCGCCGATCTCCTTGGCGACCTGTTCGCCCTTGTCCGCCTGCATGTCCGCGATGACGACCTTGCCGCCGGCGGCCGCCAGCATGCGTGCGGTACCTTCGCCCAGCCCCGACGCGCCGCCGGTGACGATGAAGACCTTGCCCCGAATGTCCATCTCTCTGCTCCTGGTGTCTGACGTTGACGTAAACGTCAATTATGGAGCAGGAAAAAGCCCGCGCGAAGGCGGGCCGAACCGGTTGCGGGAGGGTATGCACCGGACCCTGCGTTGGTTGTTCTCGGAGTGAGCGTTGAGCCGCCGCAGGTCGGCCTCGAACGCGACCAGCGCGCAGCGGCGCTTGCGCGTCCGCTCCGCGCCTTATTTGAAGCCGACGCGGTCCAGCATCTGCTGCACCTTGACGGTGTTGGCGCCGACGGCGGCCAGCGGGATGGTCTCGCTCTTGAAGTCGCCGCCGCCGGCCATGGACGCAAGCGCGGGGTTGTTCACCTTCACGCCCTTGGCGGTGGGCCACTCGTTGTTGCCGTTGGCGAAGTAGTTCTGGGCCTCGGGACTCGCGAGGTACTCCAGGAACTTGACCGCCGCGGCGGTGTTCTTGCTGTTCTTCGCGACCGCGCCGCCGGCGATGTTGACGTGCGTGCCCCAGGACTGCTGGTTGGGGAACACGATGCCCACCTTTTCCATCAGCGCCTTGTCTTCCGGGGCGGTGGAGCGGATGAGTCGGGCGATGTAGTAGGTGTTGCTCACGGCGACCTGGCATTCGCCCGAGCCCACGGCCTTGATCTGGTCGGTGTCGCCGCCCTTGGGGTCGCGCGCCATGTTGGCGACGATGCCCTTGAGCCACGCCTCGGCCTTCTGCTCGCCCAGGTGCTCGGTCACGGCGCCGAACAGCGACAGGTTGTACGGGTGCGAACCCGAGCGCAGGCAGACCTTGCCCTTGTTCTTGGGATCGGCCAGTTCCTCGTAGGTGTCCACGTCCTCGCGCTTGACCTTCACCTTGTCGTAGACGACGACGCGCGCGCGGGTCGAGAACCCGTACCAGGTGGTGCCCTCGGGGCCGGAGGCGGCGCGGTACTGCGCGGGGATGGCGTCGTCCAGGACCTTGGACTTGACCGGCTTGAACAGGCCGTCCACGTCGCCCTTGTAGAGGCGGGCGGCATCCACCAGCAGGATCACGTCGGCCGGGGAGGCGGCGCCTTCGGCCTTGAGCCGGGCCAGAATACCGGCGTCGTCGGCATCCACGCGGTTGATCTTGATGCCGGTGGCCTTGGTGAAGTTGCTGTACAGCGCCTCGTCGGTCGAATAGTGGCGGGCGGAGTAGAGGTTCAGCACCTGGTCCTGGGCGGTGACCGAGGTCACGGTGGCGACGAGGAGGGTCGCGATGCCGGCGGCCTTGAAGAGCATGGGGTTCCTGTCCTTGTGAAAGCGGTTAACGTTGGGCGCGATGATAAAACAAACGCGAATCATTCTCAATAAACTTCCCGACCGGGGTTTGACCCAGGTCATGGTCCTGGCACTCTCGGCCGCGCTCGCGGCGTGCACGATGCCGCCGACCCGCCCGCAGCCCGACGTGGTTGCGCCGCCGCCCGTGGCCGTGGCCAAGGTGCCACCCAAGGTCGGGCTGGCCCTGGGCGGCGGCGCGGCCCGCGGATTTGCGCACGTGGGCGTGATCCAGGTGCTGGAGGAGGCCGGCATCAAGCCGCAGCTGGTGGTGGGCACTTCGGCCGGCAGCCTGGTGGCCGCGCTCTACGCCAGCGGCCGCAACGGCCAGCAGTTGCAGGCGGTGGCGACCAGCATGGACGAGGCCGCGTTCGCCGACTGGACGCTGCCGATCTTCAGCCGCGGCGTGCTGCGCGGCGAGGCCCTGGGCCGCTACGTCAACACGCAGGTCGCGAACCGGCTGATCGAGAACATGCCGGTGCCGCTCGGCATCGTCGCGACCGACCTCAACTCCGGGCAGGGCGTGCTGTTCCGCCGCGGCGACACCGGCACCGCGGTGCGCGCCTCCAGCGCGGTGCCGGCGGTGTTCCTGCCGGTGAAGATCGGCAGCCAGGAATTCGTCGATGGCGGACTGGTTTCGCCGGTGCCCGTGCGCTACGCGCGCCAGATGGGAGCCGAACTGGTGATCGCCGTGGACATCTCCAGCGCGCCGGAAGGCAATCCTTCGGCCGATCCGCTGCAGATCCTGCTGCAGACCTTCGCCATCATGGGCAAGAGCATCAATGGCTGGGAGCTCAAGGATGCGGACATCGTGGTGCGGCCCGCGCTCAACGGCATGGGTGGCGGCGACTTCGCCGGCAAGCGCCGCGCGATCGAGGCCGGCCGCGCGGCGATGCAGTCGCTGCTGCCGCAGCTGCGCGCGGCGCTGGAAGCCAAGGCGCACGCCCCCTGAGGTCCGCCCAGGAACGTCGCCCAAGAAAAAAGCCACCAGTGTTGCCACTGGTGGCTGGAAGGGATCCCTGAACCTGTGAAGGTGTCGAAAGGACCCGAGGAGACAACCTGAAGAACCCGCGGTTCGCACCGCAAGTATCTGATAGGGTCGAATCTATTCGCAGAGTTCCCGCTCCAGCGAGCTGGTGTCAGGAACCCTCAAATCAAGTCTCAGGCGCGCTTGGCCTTGGTCGTCTTGGAAGCGTTCACGGCGGTGTTGGCCACCGCGTTGAAGTTGGCTTCGGCCACGTCGGTGGCTTGCTTGACGGCCTTCTGCACGGATTCCAGGGCGTTGTTGCCGGCGGCAACGGCGCTCTTGAACACGGCGACGGCGGTTTCGGAACCGGCGGGCGCGTTCTTGGCGGCGTTGTCCACGACGGCCAGGAACTTCTTCTGCACGTCGGCCACCTGGCCTTCGAACTGCTTGTTGAACTCGGCACCGGTCACGGTGGCGATGTCATACAGGTGACGGCTGTAGGCAGCGGTTTTCTCGGCCAGGGGCTGGAACAGGGCGGCTTGCAGGGCCAGCAGTTCCTGCGCGTCCTTGACGCTCAGCAGGCTCTGGGTGGTTTCGGCGGCTTCGACCAGGGCGGCCTTGGAAGCGGTGACGTTCAGCTCGACGAGCTTCTCGACGCCTTCGAAGGCCTTGGTGGTCAGGCCGAACAGGGTTTCGACATTGGCTTTTTGGGCGGCCAGCATTTGCTCAGCAGTCAGCATGGAATTCTCCAGGTAGGTGAAAAGGGTTGCGAATCAGGACTTCTTCAACTGCCCTGACTGTGTTGCAGTGCAGCATGGACGAAGTATAAGGGTGCCACCCGTCATTGCAAGCGCTTTTTGTTGCGCTGCAACAATCTAGAACAGGTTCCCTAGTTCCGGCAGCCCGGACAATCGTCCCCATGCAGGTCTTCTATGCGGACCAGTTCGTGCTGCCCCTGCCCGCCGGGCATCGCTTCCCGATGGGCAAGTACCGCCTGTTGCGGGACCGGCTGGCGGCCGAGCTGCCCGAGATCCGGCTGATGCAGGCGCAGCCCGCTTCCGACGGCGAACTCGCCCTGGTCCACACCCCGGCCTACATCCAGGGGATCGGCGACGGCTCGGTGGACCCGAAGATCCTGCGCGAGATCGGCTTTCCCTGGAGCAGCGCCATGGCCGAGCGCGCCCGGCGCTCGGTGGGCGCGACCATCGCCGCCTGCCGCACGGCTTTCCTGGAAGGCGTGGCGGCCAACATCGCCGGAGGCACGCACCATGCCTACCCGGAGCGGGGCGGTGGCTTCTGCGTGTTCAACGATGCGGCCGTGGCGGCCCGCCTGATGCAGGCGGAGCAGGCCCGGCGCAGCCGCACGCCCCTGCGGGTGGCGATCGTCGACCTCGACGTGCACCAGGGCAATGGCACGGCTCGCATCTTCCAGGGCGACCCCACGGTGTTCACGCTGTCGCTGCACGGGCAGAAGAACTTCCCCTTTCGCAAGGAGGCCAGCGACCTGGACGTGGACCTGCCTGACGGCACCGGCGACGACGCCTACCTGCAGGCGCTGGAGCGGGCGCTGGACGAACTGGCGCACCGCTTCGATCCCGGCCTGGTGATCTACCTGGCCGGCGCCGATCCGCACGAGGGCGACCGGCTCGGCCGCCTGAAGCTCACCTGGGACGGGCTGGAGGCGCGCGATCGCCGAGTGTTCGACTGGGCCTGGCAGCGCGGCGTGCCGCTCGCCTTCGCCATGGCCGGGGGCTACGGCCACCGGCTGGAGGACACGGTGCAGGTGCAGGTGAACACCTTCGCCGTCGCGATGGCCTACGCGCGGCGCTGGCACAATCGCCCGCGATGAGCGAACCGACTCCCGCGAAGCCGCAGCCCGAGGGACGTGCCGGCTACCAGGCCTTCCGCACGATCAGCACCCGCTGGATGGACAACGACGCCTACGGTCACGTGAACAACGTCGTGTACTACAGCTGGTTCGACACGGTGGTGAACGCGCACCTGATCGAGCAGGGCGCGCTGGACATCCAGCACGGCGAGACCATCGGCCTGGTGATCGAGACCCAGTGCAACTACTTCGCGCCGGTGGAGTTTCCGCAGACCGTGGAAGCGGGCCTGCGGGTGGCCAGGATCGGCAAGTCCAGCGTCCGCTACGAGGTGGGCCTGTTCCTCCAGGGCGAGCCGCTCACCGCGGCCAAGGGCCACTTCGTCCACGTCTACGTCGACCGCGCCACCCGGCGTCCCACCCATTTGCCGCAACGCCTGAAGAGCGTGCTGGAGGCCCTGCAGTGACGACCAACCAGGTGGCCACGCTGGTGGCCGATTCCGCGAGCGTCGATGCCGCCATCGAGAGCCGCTTTTCCTGCCGTGCCTTCCAGCGCGAACGGGCCGTCCCGCGCGAGGTCATCGAGCACATCCTGTCGGTCGCCAGGCGCGCGCCTTCCGGCACCAACACGCAGCCCTGGAAGGTCTACGTGCTGCAGGGCGCCAGCCGCGACACGCTGGTGGACCAGGTCTGCGCCGCGCACGACGCGGTGTACGCCGATCCCGCGCTCGCCGAGCAATACCGGGAGGAGTACGACTACTACCCGACCCGATGGGTCTCGCCCTACATCGACCGGCGGCGCGAGAACGGCTGGAGCCTGTACGGCCTGCTGGGCATCGCCAAGGGCGAGAAGGAGAAGATGCATGCGCAGCACCAGCGCAACTTCCGCTTCTTCGACGCGCCGGTGGGGCTGATGTTCACGATCGACCGCATCCTGGGCCGCGGCTCGCTGATGGACTACGGCATGTTCCTGGAGAACGTCATGGTTGCTGCCCGCGGCCAGGGCCTGCACACCTGCCCGCAGGCGGCCTGGAACGGCTTCGCGAAGATCATCCTGCCGCACATCGGCGCCGGCGCCGACGAGATGCTGGTCTGCGGCATGTCCCTGGGCTATGCCGACCTGGACGCGAAGGTGAACGGCTTCCACACGCCGCGCGAACCGGTGGCGTCCTTCACCCACTGGCTGGAGTAACCAGGACGGGGCGTCAGGACGGGCCGAAGCGCCGCTTCGCCTCGCCCATGCAGGCTTGCTGGGCCTCGATGGGCAGCATGTCGCAGCGCTCGCGGGCCGCTGCGAACTGCGCGGCGGCAATCCGGTCGGGCTGCGCGCTGCGCTCGCGCGCGGCGTTCTGGGCATGCAGGGCCTGCGCGGCCCGCGCGTTCGGTTGCTGCGCCTCCGCCTTGGCGGCATCCAGCGCCGCGGTGGCGTCTTCGCGGCACACGGTGCGCGCCGGACCGAGTTCGGCCTTGCATCGCACCATCGCTGCTTCGTAGGCCGCCTCGGCCTTCGCCAGCCGCAGCTTGCGGTCGTTCTCCGCGGTGGGACGGGCCTGCAGCTGCAGCGCCGACAACTGGACATCGCGCTCGCCCTGCGCCTTTTCCTCGCACAGTTCGCGCGCGTGGCCTTCCACGCGCAGGCAGCTGACATGGGCCTGGTTGTACTGGGCGGCGATGCGGGCCTTCTGCGCATCGAGCGGGCTGGCGGGGGCCATCGGTTCGGCGTGCGCCCCGACAGCGCTCGCGAGGGCCGTGACGAGGATGGCGAGGGGAAGCTTCACGGTGCGGTCCTTCTCAGCGGCTCTTGTCGGTGCTGTGCGCGTCGTCGAAGCAGAAGCCGGCATGCGTCTGCTCGAAGCCGCGCACCTGGCGGTCGGCCTCCTCCCGGGCGAGCCCGTGCCGCTGCTGGATGCGCCCGAGCAGCTGGTCGCGCCGGCCGGCGATGACGTCGAGGTCGTCGTCGGTCAGCTTGCCCCACTGCTCCTTGACCTTGCCCTTCAGCTGCTTCCATCGACCCTGGACTCGGTCGTTGTTCATAGGTTCTCCCGAGAGCGCCCCCACGGGCGCTCCTGCATGCAAAGAGTGGCGCGAACGACATGCTCAACCGGTAGGAAGCCGGCCGCAGGTGGGGTAGGTTGGGGCCGATTGGCCGGGCCGGACCCCGCCGGCGATTGGTTATGCTCGGCGCCGCTGCAAGAAAAACCACGCCGGCCACCGCCGGCCGAAGAGGAGATCCGATGACCAAGCTCCGGCCGTTGCTGCTGGCCTGCCTTCTGTTGTGTCCCGCTTGGGCGGGCGCCGCGGAATTCGATGCCAGCCGGCTGTCGCCGCTATGGGGCGTGCCCTTCGCCGGCATCCTGTTGTCGATCGCTCTGTGCCCACTGCTGACTCCCCGGTTCTGGCACCACCATTACGGCAAGATCGCCGCCGGCTGGGCTCTCGCCTTCATGGTGCCCTTCGCGCTGCTGCACGGCCTGCCCAACGCGGGTTCAGAGCTCGCACACGTACTGGTGGGCGAGTACATCCCCTTCGTGATCCTGCTGACCGCGCTGTTCTCGGTGGCAGGCGGCATCTACATCCGCGGCAACCTGCACGGCAATCCGGCGCTGAACACCGCCATCCTTGGCACCGGCGCGGTACTGGCGAGCCTGATGGGCACGACGGGGGCGTCGATGCTGCTGATCCGGCCGCTGATCCGCGCCAACGACAACCGCAAGCACGTCGCCCACACGGTGGTGTTTTTCATCTTCATCGTGTCGAATGCCGGGGGCTCCCTCACGCCGCTGGGCGATCCGCCTCTGTTCCTGGGCTTCCTGCAGGGCGTGGACTTCTTCTGGACGGTCAGCCATATCTTTCCGGAGACGCTGTTCCTGGTCGGTGCGTTGCTGCTGCTGTTCTATCTACTCGACTCGTATTACTTCCACAAGCGGGAGGAAATCCAGCCGGTCGACCCGACGCCGGACACGCGAGGCATCGGCTTCGACGGGGCCCGCAACTTCTGGCTGCTGGGCGCCATCGTGGGCCTGGTGCTGCTCAGCGGGTTCTGGAAATCGTCGGTGGCGTTCCACGTCCTCGGCGCCGAGGTGAAGTTGCCTGGGCTGGTGCGTGACATCGGCCTGATCCTGGTGACTCTCCTGTCCCTCAAGATCACGCCCGCCTCGGTGCACAAGGCCAACCAGTTCTCCTGGGCGCCCATGCAGGAGGTCGCCAAGCTGTTCGCCGGCATCTTCATCACGATCGTGCCGGTGATCGCGATGCTGCGGGCCGGCATCGACGGTCCCTTCGGTGCGATCATCGCCCTGGTGACGCGGCCGGACGGTTCACCCGACCCGGCGATGT
Organism: Ramlibacter sp. P4_H7; assembly: GCF_056400765.1. Classification (NCBI taxonomy): domain Bacteria; kingdom Pseudomonadati; phylum Pseudomonadota; class Betaproteobacteria; order Burkholderiales; family Comamonadaceae; genus Ramlibacter; species Ramlibacter sp. P4_H7. The sequence continues at coordinate 21,409 of NZ_JBFUKP010000013.1, read as the reverse complement.
ACTTCTGGGCGAGCGGCACGCTCAGCTCCTTCCTGGACAACGCCCCCACTTACCTGGTGTTCTTCAACACCGCCGGCGGCGACCCGCAGGTGCTGATGAACCAGCTGGCCCCCGTCCTGGCCGCGATATCGGCAGGCTCGGTGTTCATGGGCGCCAACAGCTACATTGGCAACGCGCCCAACCTGATGGTCAAGTCCATCGCCGAGGACCGCGGGGTCAAGATGCCCAGCTTCTTCGGCTACATGGCCTGGTCCGTGGGCATCCTCGTTCCTCTGTTCCTCATCATGACCTTCATCTGGTTCCGCTAGACACCATGAGCAAACCCCGCATCCTCGTCGCCCGGGCCGTGTTCCCGGAGACCATCGCGCGCCTCGAACAGCATTTCGAGGTGGAAAGCAACCAGTCCGACGCCGCCTGGAGCAAGCAGGACCTGATCGCCCGGCTGCAGGGCAAGGTCGGCGCCTTCACCACCGGCACCGAGCGCATCGATGCCGATCTGCTGGCGGCCTGCCCCGATTTGAAGATCTGCGCCAACATGGCCGTGGGCTTCAACAACTTCGACATCCCGGCCATGACGGCGCGCAAGGTGCTGGGCACCAACACGCCGGACGTGCTGACCGAGACCACGGCCGATTTCGGCTTCGCGCTGCTGATGGCCACGGCGCGCCGCATCACCGAGAGCGAGCATTACCTGCGCGCGGGGAAATGGACGAAGTGGAGCTTCGACATGTTCGCCGGCGCGGAGGTGAACGGCAGCACGCTGGGCATCCTGGGCATGGGCCGCATCGGCCAGGGCATCGCCCGCCGCGGCGCCCTGGGCTTCGGCATGAACGTGATCTACCACAACCGTTCGCGGCTGACCCCCGATCTCGAAGCGGCCTGCAAGGCGCGCTACGTAAGCAAGGAAGAACTGCTGAAGACCGCCGACCACCTGGTGCTGGTGTTGCCGTACTCGGCGGAATCGCACCACACGATCGCGGCGAAGGAGCTGGCACTGATGAAGCCGACGGCCACGCTGGTGAACATCGCGCGCGGCGGCATCGTCGACGACGCCGCGCTGGCGCAGGCCCTGCGCGACAAGCGCATCGCCGCCGCCGGCCTCGACGTGTTCGAGGGCGAGCCCAAGGTGCATCCGGACCTGCTCACCGTGCCCAACGTGGTGCTCACGCCCCACATCGCGAGCGCCACGGTGCCGACGCGCCGGGCCATGGCCGACCTCGCCGCCGACAACCTGGTCGGTTTCCTGGTGAACGGCAAGGCGCTCACCCCCCTGAACCCCGAAGCCCTGAAGTAATCGCAAGTGGAAATCTGGATCGTGATGGCGCTGGCGTTCGCCAGCGTCGTGCTGCTGGTGGCCTTGCTGATGCGCAAGCCCCCGGTGATGGACACCGGCCGCGCCGAACTGATGGCGGCCAACGAACGCCTGGAGCGCGAACTGCGCCGGGAGATCAGCGAGAGCTCGCGCGGCCTGCGCGGCGAGCTCACGCAGACGCTGGCGAGCTTCCAGCAGGGGCTGATGCAGCAGGGCCAGGAGGCCGCCCGCACGCAGAACGCGCACGCTGACGCCTACGCGCAGCAGCTGACGCAGACGCTGTCGACCTTCCAGCAGACGCTGATGCAGCAGTCGCAGGAGGCCACCCGGACGCAGAACGCGCAGATCGACGCCTTCGCCCAGCAGCTCGCGTTGACGCAAAAGACCATCACCGACTCGCTGCGCGACCTGAGCGAGGCCAATGCGCGCCGCATCGCCGAAGTGCGCGAGACGCTGGAGACGCAGCTCACTGCCATGCAGCAGACCAACGCCGCCAAGCTGGAAGAGATGCGCAAGACGGTCGACGAGAAGCTGCAGACCACGCTGGAAACCCGGCTGGGCGAGAGCTTCAAGCAGGTGGCCGAGCGGCTGGAGCAGGTGCACCACGGCCTGGGACAGATGCAGTCGCTGGCGCAGGGCGTGGGCGACCTGCAGCGCGTGCTGACCAACGTCAAGACCCGCGGCATGTTCGGCGAGGTGCAGCTGGAGGCGCTGCTGGAACAGGTGCTCACCACCGAGCAGTACGGCAAGCAGGTCGAGACCAAGCCGCGCAGCAACCAGCGCGTGGACTTCGCGGTGCGCTTCCCGGGCCGCAGCTCGGACGGCACGCCGGTCTGGCTGCCGATCGATGCCAAGTTCCCGCGCGACGACTACGAGCGCCTGCTGGAGGCCCACGACCGCGCCGATGCGGCGGGCGTGGAGAGCGCCGGGCGCGCGCTGGAAGTCCGCATCCGGGAAGAGGCCAAGTCGATCTGCGAGTCCTACCTGTGCCCGCCGTACACCACCGACTTCGCCATCCTGTTCCTGCCGATCGAGAGCCTGTACGCGGAAGTGCTGCGCCGGCCCGGCCTGATGGACAAGATCCAGCGCGATTACCGCGTGACGCTGGCGGGGCCGACGACCCTGCTGGCGATGCTGAACAGCCTGCACATGGGCTTCCGCACGCTGGCCCTGGAGCAGCAGGCCTCGGAAGTGTGGAAGGTATTGGGTGCGGTCAAGACCGAGTTCGACCGCTACGGCGAATGGGTCGCCCGCATCCGGGAGCAGGTGCAGAAGGCCGCGGACACGGTCGACAAGGCCGAGACCCGGACCAAGATGATGCGGCGTGCGCTGAAGGACGTGGAGGCGCTGCCCGAGGGCCAGGCCCAGGTCCTGCTGCCGCTGGCCGACGACAACGGTGACGACGCCGACGCCTGAATCCGGCGGCCTGACGCGGGAGCTCGCGCGGCTGATCACCGGCCACGTGTTCCTGCACGCGTGCATGGCGGGCATGCGCATGGCCGCGCCGCTGCTGGCGCTGCGCGAGGGCTACAGCGAGGCGGCCGTCGGCGTGCTGCTCGCGCTCTACGCGCTCACGCAGGTGTTCCTCGCGCTGCCGGCGGGCCGCTTCGCCGACCGGCATGGGCTCAAGCGCCCGGTGGCCCTGAGCGTCGCCGCGGCCACGTTCGGCGCCGGGCTGGCCGTGGCCTTCCCGGTCTTCCCCGTCCTGTGCCTCAGCGCGCTGCTCACCGGTGGCGCCACCGGCGCGGCGGTGATTGCGCTGCAGCGCCACGTAGGGCGAGCCGCCCAGACCCCCACCCAGTTGAAGCAGGTGTTCTCCTGGCTGGCCATCGGGCCGGCGTTCTCCAATTTCCTGGGTCCATTCGTGGCCGGGCTGGTGATCGACCACGCGGGCTTCCGCTGGGCCTTCTTCGTGATGGCAGCCTTGCCGCTCGTGGCCTGGGCCTGGATCCGGCGGGTGCACGAGGCGCCGCTGCCCGAGCGACCGGCCCGCGCCGCGAGTGCCCGCGCCTGGGACCTGGTGCGCGAGCCGATGTTCCGCCGCCTGCTGATCGTCAACTGGTTCCTGTCCTCGGCCTGGGACGTGCACACCTTCGTCGTGCCGGTGCTGGGCCACGAGCGTGGCCTGTCCGCCTCGGTGATCGGCTCCATCCTCGGCGCCTTCGCGATCGCGGCCGCCGCGGTGCGGGTGCTGCTGCCGATGCTGGCGGCGCGCCTGCACGAATGGGCGCTGGTGGCGGGAGCGATGGTCGCCACCGCCTTGATCTATGCGGTGTACCCGCTGATGCACACGGCTCTGACCATGGGCCTGTGCTCGGTCCTGCTGGGCCTGGCGCTGGGCTGCGTGCAGCCCATGATCATGAGCATGCTGCACCAGATCACGCCGCACCACCGCCAGGGCGAGGCCGTGGGGATGCGGCTGATGGTGATCAATGCCTCCAGCGTGGCGATGCCCATGCTGTTCGGCGCCGCCGGCTCGGTGGTGGGCATCAGCGCCGTGTTCTGGACCATGGCGGCCATGGTCGGCGCCGGCTCGCGGCTGGCGCTGAAGCTCAAAGGCGATAGAACGTCTTGATCGCTTCCCAGGCGGCTTCGGGTGCGTCCGCGAAGGTGAACAGGTCGAGGTCCGCCGGCGAGATCACGCCTTCCTCGACCAGCAGGTCGAAGTTGATCAGCCGCTTCCAGTAGTCGGAGCCGAACAGCACGATCGGCACCTGGCGCGCCTTGCGCGTCTGCACGAGGGTGATCACCTCGAACAGCTCGTCCAGCGTGCCGAAGCCGCCCGGGAAGGCCACAAGCGCCTTCGCGCGCATCATGAAATGCATCTTGCGCAGCGCGAAGTAGTGGAACTTGAAGGACAGGGCCGGCGTGACGTACAGGTTGGCGGCTTCCTCCATCGGCAGCGCGATCGACAGGCCGACGCTGATGCCGTCGGCTTCATGGGCGCCTCGGTTGGCCGCCTCCATGATGCCGGGGCCGCCGCCGGTGCAGACGAACAGCATGTCGCGCGGCTCCTTGCCGGCGCTGTACTCGGCGACCAGCCGGCCGAAGGCTCGGGACTTCTCGTAGTAATGGGCGTTGCGGGCGAGCGCGCGCGCGCGGCGGGCGGCCGCCTCGTCGCCGGATTTCTCGGCGGCCTGGACCATGGTGGCGGAGCCCTCGGTGTCGCGGAAGCGGGCGCTGCCGAACACGACGATCGTGTTCTCGATGCCGTGGGCCTGCTGCTCCAGGTCGGGTTTGAGCAGCTCGAGCTGGAAGCGGATGCCGCGGGTCTCGCGGCGAAGCAGGAATTCGGGGTCGGCGAAGGCCAGGCGGCCGGCGTCGGGGTCCAGCGGCAGGCCGGCGTCCGAGTGGGCCTTGAGGGTGGCCCAGGCATCGGCCAGCCGCCGGTCGTGAATGTTGCGGGTCGAAGACATGGCAGCCATTGTGGCCGGAATCGTGGCGCCCCCGGGCTTCACGACAGTCGAGGAATCCCCTTATCCTGTCGGCAAGACCAGGGGACCAGGTGGACAACACGGTGTACCACGTGCTGCTCGAAGGCCGCAGGATCGGGCCCTACGACCGCCGCACCATCGTCGGCATGCGGGTGAAGAAGGCGCTGACCAGCGAACACGTACTGGTCGCTGCCGACGGCGTGCAGCTCACCGTGGCCGACCTCGTCCGCCAGGGCCAGGCCGACAGCGGCTTCGGGCCCAGCGAGAACAGCCGGCTTTCCAGCAGCTACTCCGTCGTGCAGGGCATCCACGCGGGCCACCTGCTGGAGACCGAAGGCAAGGGACACGCCATCCCGCCGTTCAAGGGGGAACTCGAAGTGCGCGTGCAGACCAAGGTGCTGCGCATCTCCGGCCGCTTCCGCGAAGGGCTCGCCTGGAAAGAGGATCGCGTCAAGTTCCCGCTGCAGGACATCGCGCACGCGCGGCTGCGCGGCACGGTGGTGGACCTGTGGATCCGGGTTGCCGATCGTGCCGGCATGCAGCGAGTCACCCTGGACCTGCTCACGCCCGAGGCCGCGGGCGACCTGGCGGAGAGCCTGCCCTTCGCCGTCCCCTGGCCCGGGAGCGAACCGCTGGCCGGACGGCCCCAGGCCGGCGCCAGCGCCGTGCATCCCCTGCTGTGGGCCCTGCTGGCCGCAGTCGCGATCCTGGTCGGCAGCCTGCTCGTGTGGGTGCTGGCCCGCCGCTTCTAGCGCTGCACGGCGCCAGGCGAGCCCGGCGGGACCAAGGGCACCGCCAGCGCATTCCCTGGCAGGACGATGACCTGAGCCATGACGACCAGCCGTTCCATCAGCGGGCACGCGCCGCCAGCCAAGTGAGCAGGGGAGCGCGCGCCGCGGCCAGGTTTTTGTAGGCGAGGACGGCTTCGCTCATGGAGGCAAGCGCATCGTGCAGGCGCTTTGCGTCGTCGTGGGTGCGCACGACCTCCACCAGGGGCCGCAGCACCACCCGGATGGTGAACACGGCCTGCCGGCCGCCCGGAATCGGAAAGAACGTCTGTCGCTCCCAGCGCAGGAAGCACTGGCAGGCGAAGGCATCCGGATCGATCGGGTCGGGCCAGGGCGCACGGGGCCGCCGGCGTGGGTGCTGGTCGTAGCGGCCGCTGGGCGTCAGCGTCCAGACGAAGCGCTCGAAGCGGTCGCCGCCCGTGACGAGCTGCACCAGCTGGCGGCCGGCTGCGAGGAGGGCCGCGTTGTCCGCCACCGGCGCGTGCACAGCCGCGAAGGCCTGCCCGAGCTTGTCTTCGGGCGCCCAGTGCGAGGGGACGCAGACACAGAGCCAGGGCAGGGTGGCACTGTCGCCGTCCAGCACGGCGAAGTCTTCCTCGAAGGCCAGCTCCACCGGTTCCGCGGCCGGCAGGCCCTCTGCCCGGGCCTGCTGCAGGATCGCTCCGATCGCGGGGCCGGCATCGAAGCCGGGTACGGCGATGCGGCTCGCACCGCTGTCCACCACGCGCTTCTTTTCCTGCCACAGCGGACTGCCCGGCGCGAGCGGCGTCAGGTGCCGCGCGCCAGGGTCCAGCCGCTGCAGGCCGGGCTGCATGCGGAAGGGGACGGCGATGCGGGAGAAGTCGAAGTCCATGTGAAAAAGGCTCCTTGCGGAGCCTTCGTTCGGAGCCTGCGGAGCTTACACGCGGCGGCGGTATTCGCCGGTGCGCGTGTCGATCTCGACCTTGTCGCCCTGCGCCACGAAGATCGGCACGCCGATCTCGAAGCCGGTGGCGAGCTTTGCGGGCTTGAGCACCTTGCCCGAGGTGTCGCCCTTGACGGCCGGCTCGGTCCAGGTGATCTCGCGCTCGAGGCTGGTGGGGATTTCCACCGAGATCGCCTTGCCTTCGTAGAACACCACTTCGGCGGGCATGCCGTCCTGCAGGTAGTTCAGCGCGTCGCCCATGTTGTCGGCTTCGACTTCGTACTGGTTGTATTCGGCGTCCATCCAGACGTACATCGGGTCGGCAAAGTAGGAGTACGTGCAGTCCTTCTTCTCCAGCACGATCTGGTCCATCTTGTCGTCGGCCTTGAACACGGTTTCCGTGCCCTGGTTGTTCAGCAGCGACTTGAGCTTCATGCGCACGGTGGCCGCGTTGCGGCCGCCGCGGGAGTATTCGGTCTTCAGCACGACCCAGGGGTTGCCGGTGTGCATGATCACGTTGCCGGCGCGGATTTCTTGAGCGATTTTCATGACGGTGTCTTCGGTGAGAGAGGCCGCTGCGCGCGCAAGGTCCTGCGGGTGGCGGCAATGAGGGCGCTCCCGGGATGGGCCGGGGCGCAAAGCTCTAGATTCTACCCCGGTCGGCGGCGAAGCGCACCAGCTCGGATGCCAGCTCGGGCAATGCTTGCGCCCGGTCAAAGGCCGTGCGTGCCGATGGGCGCCAGGCCTCGACATCGAGCGGCGGCAGGGCTGCCGGCCGGATGCCGTTCCACGCCAGGAAAAGATCACGCAGGTCCGGCGGGGGCTGCAGCCAGTCGAGGAAAGCCACGAGCTTGGCATGGTGGGCCTGGTCGTCCTGCGGGTAGATCTGCCACACCAAGGGGACGCCCGCCAGGAGGCCGCGGACCAGGGAATCCTCGCCCCGGACGAAGTTCAGGTCGCAGGACCACAGCAGATGGTCGTAGTCGCGCTGGCTCAGCCGGGGCAACTGGTGCAGGCGCAACGCCCCTGCCGACCGGCCGCCGGCCGCCTCCACCGCGGCGGCGGCGCGTCCCGCGGTCACCAGCAGCTCGGTTGGCTGCGCCGAGTCGGCCAGCTGCCTCAGCAGATCCGGCAAGGCCGGCGGCTCGTAGCAGAACAGGCTGACGACCCGCGCCCCTTCGAGCAGGCCGTGGGCCGCGCGCCAGCCGCTTCGATCGAAGGCGGCGCGGCGAGCCGGCAGATCCTGCTCCCGCAGCAGCCCGCCGGTGCGTTGCGTGAAGCCGGGATAGCAGAAGAACTTGGTCAGGCCCGCGCCGGGGCCCTGCATCACCGGTGACGGCAGGCCGTGGCTGCGTTCGACGTAGGCCTCGGCGGAGAGGTACTCCAGGTTCAACCACACCGGCGGCAGCGCCGCGGCGGCCATGCGCGCGACGAAGGCGGGCGGCGGGTCGCAGCCGAAGGCTTCCACCACCACTTCGCCCGGCTCTAGTGGCGGGACGTCCCCGGTCCACGGCACGACCTGCACGCCCGGCGCGCCGTCGGGCGCCATCCAGCGCAGCGCCGAGCGATCGTCCATCCACAGGCGCACCGCGTGCCCGCGGGCGGCCAGTTCCGCGGAAAGGCGCCAGCAGACGCCCACGTCCCCGTGGTTGTCGATGACCTTGCAGAAGATGTCCCAGCGCATGCGCCTCGGATAATAGGCCCATGCATCCGGAAGAACTCCTCGCGCAGGTGGCCGCATTGCCGGCGCTGCCCGGCGTGTACCGCTACTACGACGAGGACGGCGCCGTCCTCTACGTGGGCAAGGCGCGCAACCTGAAGAAGCGGGTCTCCAGCTATTTCCAGAAGAACCACGGCGGCACCCGCATCGGCCACATGGTCGGCAAGATCGTCCGTCTCGACACCACGGTCGTGCGCTCGGAAGCCGAGGCGCTCCTGCTCGAGAACAACCTGATCAAGACGCTCGCGCCGCGCTACAACATCCTGTTCCGCGACGACAAGAGCTATCCGTACCTGAAGATCACCGGCACGCCGGACCGGCAAGCAGCCGCTGCGTCCCCTGGGGCAGCACCGTCCGCGACGGTGTTCCCGCGCGTGGCGTACTACCGCGGCGCCGTCGACCGCAAGCACCGCTACTTCGGGCCCTATCCCAGCGCGTGGGCGGTGAAGGAATCGATCCAGCTGCTGCAGAAGGTGTTCCGCCTGCGCACCTGCGAAGACACGGTGTTCGCCAACCGCACGCGGCCCTGCCTGCTGTACCAGATCAAGCGCTGCTCGGGGCCCTGCGTGGGCCTCGTGGGCCCGGAGGATTACTGGCACGACGTGGAGAACGCCGAGGCGTTCCTGCGCGGCGACACCCAGGCCGTGCTGCACACGCTGGAGCAGCGAATGATGGGCCACGCGGAGAAGCTGGAGTTCGAGCAGGCCGCGGAACTGCGCAACCAGATGGGCGCGCTGTCCAAGGTGCTGCACCAGCAGTCGGTGGAGACCGCTTCCGACAAGGACGTGGACATCCTGGTGGTGGTGGTGCAGGGCGGCAAGGCCTGCGTCAACCTGGCGATGGTGCGCGGCGGCCGCCACCTGGGCGACCGCGCCTACTTCCCCAGCCACGTGGAGGACGCGGCCGCGGTGCAGGACTTCGACGACGCGGCCGATGCGGTGCAGGCGCAGCCGGTGGAACTGCAGGTGCTGGAGGCGTTCATTGCGCAGCACTACATCGGCGTGCCGGTGCCCCCGGCGCTGATCACCAGCCATCCGGTCGACCCCGCGCTGTCCGAAGCGCTGTCGCAGCAGGCGGGCTTTCGCATTGCCTCGGTCCACAATCCGCGCGGTCAACGCCGGCTGTGGCTGGAGATGGCGGAGAAGAACGCGCAGATCCAGCTGGCGCGCCTGCTGGCGGAAGAAGGCTCGCAGCAGGCGCGCACGCGCGCCCTGGTGGAGGCCCTGGACCTGGAGCCCGATCACCTGGACACCTTCCGCATCGAGTGCTTCGACATCTCGCACACGGCGGGCGAGGCGACGCAGGCGTCCTGCGTGGTGTTCCACCACCACCAGATGCAGAACCGCGAGTACCGCCGCTACAACATCGACGACATCACGCCCGGCGACGACTATGCGGCGATGCGCCAGGTGCTCACCCGCCGCTACGCCAAGCTGGCCCAGGCGGGACGCGACACGCCCGATGCCACCCCGGCCGAGGAGCCGCTCGCGGAGCCCCTGCCGGAGTCCGTGCCGGAATCTCCCGTGGAAGTCGCGGCGCCGCCGGCGGCTGCGGAAGAGGGCGTGCCTCCTCCGACTGCCAAGCGGGACAAGCCCGGTGGCGGGGGCAGCGCGCAACGCCTGCCGGACCTGGTGCTGGTGGACGGCGGTCGCGGGCAGGTGAGCATGGCGCGCGAGGTGTTCGCGGAGCTGGGGCTGGATCTCTCGGTGATCGTCGGGGTCGAGAAGGGCGAAGGCCGCAAGGTGGGCCTGGAGGAACTGGTGTTCGCCGACGGGCGCGAGAAGGTGTACCTGGGCCGGGAGTCGGCGGCGCTGATGCTGGTTGCGCAGATCCGCGACGAAGCGCACCGCTTCGCCATCACGGGGATGCGGGCGCGCCGCGCCCGCGTCCGCGTGGGCGGCGGCCAGCTGGAGGAGATCCCGGGCGTGGGCTCGAAGAAGCGGGCCCGGCTGCTGCAACGTTTCGGCGGCGTGCGCGGCGTGGCGGCGGCCAGCGTGGAGGACATCGCCAAGGTGGAGGGCATTTCGCGGGAACTGGCCGAAGAGATCTACCGCGCCCTGCACTGAAGGGAAGCCTTTTGCGCTCATGCCAGAATCGGACCATGTTCTTCACGGTCCCGACCCTCCTCACCTGGACGCGCATCATTGCCATCCCGCTGCTGGTGGGGGTCTTCTACCTCGGGTTGGAGCACCGGCTGCAGAACCTGATCGCCACGGTGATGTTCGTCGTGTTCGCGCTCACCGACTGGCTGGACGGGTACCTGGCGCGCAAGCTGAACCAGTCGTCCGCCTTCGGCGCCTTCCTGGACCCGGTGGCCGACAAGTTCCTGGTGTGCGCCTCGCTGCTGGTGCTGGTGCACCTGAAGCGCGCCGACGTGTTCGTGGCGCTGATCATCATCGGCCGCGAGATCGCCATTTCCGCGCTGCGCGAGTGGATGGCGCAGATCGGCGCCGCCAAGAGCGTGGCCGTGCACATGCTGGGCAAGATCAAGACCACCGTGCAGATGATCGCCATCCCCTTCCTGCTGTTCGATGGCCACCTGTTCGAGGTCATCGACACCTTGCTGTGGGGCACCTGGCTGATCTGGCTGTCGGCGATCCTGACGGTCTGGTCGATGATCTACTACCTGCAGAAGGCGCTGCCGGAGATCCGGCGCCGGGTGAAGTAGCCGCATGAACGCCGCCCCGCGGCAGGACCCGCTGGTGCGGGCGATGCCCGCCGTCTTCGTCCTGATCTGGAGCACCGGCTTCATCGTCGCGCGCTACGGCATGCCGCATGCGCCGCCCCTGAAGTTCCTGGCGGTGCGCTACGCCTTGTCGGTGGCCGCCTTCCTGCTGTGGGCCTTCCTCGCGCGCGCCGCGTGGCCGCGCAACGGCCGCCAGTACGCGCACCTGGCCATCACCGGCGTCTTCATGCACGCGGGCTATCTCGGCGGCGTGTGGGCCGCCGTGAAGGCGGGCATGGGGGCGGGCCTGGCAGCGCTGCTGGTGGGCCTGCAGCCGGTGCTCACGGCCGTGTGGATCTCCACGCGCGGCGGGCAGGTGGCGGCACGCCAGTGGGCCGGCCTGGCGCTGGGGCTCGCCGGCCTGGTGCTGGTGGTCTGGCAGAAGCTGGGGCTGGGCGAAGTAGGACCGCTGAACCTCACGTTCGCGTTCATCGCCCTGGTGTCGATCACCGCCGGCACGCTGTACCAGAAGCATTTCGTGCAGCCCTGCGACGTGCGCACGGCCAACCTCGTGCAGCTTGCCGCGGCCCTGGCGGTCACGCTGCCGCTGGCCGCCCTCGAAAGCGAATCGATGCGCTGGGTGCTGCCCGATGGTGCAGTGAATGCGCAGCTGGCGGGGGCGGTGGCCTGGTCGGTGCTGGGCCTGACGCTGGGGGGCAGTTCGCTGCTGTACCTGCTGATCCAGCGCGGCGCGGCGACCAGCGTCACCAGCCTGATGTACCTGGTGCCGCCCTCCACGGCGGTCATGGCCTGGGTGCTGTTCGGCGAGCCGATCACCGTGCTGATCGTCGCCGGCATGGCGCTCACCGCCGCGGGCGTGAGCCTGGTCGTGCGCTCGCCGAGGGCGTGAGCTTCCAGGGCTCGCCGCGGAAGCGCTCGGCCAGGAAGTCCACCAGCAGCCGGATGCGCTTGGGCGTGGCCGGCGTGTGCGGCGCCAGCCAGTGGATGTCCGCGTCGGCCATGGCATGGCCGGGCAGCACGCGCACCAGTTCCCCGCTGGCCAGGGCGCTGGCGATGTCCCACAGGCTGCGCAGCATGATGCCGCGGCCGGCCAGGCACCAGTCGCGCACCAGCTCGCCCGAGTTGCTCGAAAGCGGCCCGCCCACGCGCACGCGCACTTCGGCGCGGTCGCGCTCGCGCTGCAGCCGCCAGACGTCGAAGCGCTCGTTCTCGCGCACGACCAGGCAGTCGTGCTGCGCCAGGTCCTCCAGCGAAGAGGGCGTGCCGCGCCTGCGCAGGTAGTCCGGCGAGGCGACCAGCACCCGCTGGTTGCGCGCCAGCCGCCGGCCGGTCCACTCGCTGGCGCGCTGCCCGCGCACGGCCCACAGCCACACCGCGCCGTCGAAGCCATCCACCGCCAGGTCGGGCAGTTGTTCGGTGAGCTGCAGCTGGATCGCCAGCTGGGGATGACGCTCCTGGAAGTCGGCCAGCGCCGGGCCCAGCCAGGCGCGGCCGAAGCCGAAGGTGGCGGCGAGGCGGATGCGCCCCACCGGCTCGCGCTGGCGCTCCTGCAGTTCCGCCTCCATCGCCTGGAAGCCGGCGAGCAGGCCGATGGCGCGTTCGCACAGCGCTTCGCCCTCGGCCGTGGGCACCACCCGTCGCGTCGTACGCTGGAACAGCTTGAGCCCCAGCCGCGCTTCCAGCGCCGCCAGCCGCTTGGTGATCACCGAGGGCACCACGTCGGCCGCGGCTGCCGCACCGGCCAGGCTGCCGTGCTCGCGGATGGCCAGCAGGAGGTCCAGGTCGGCGCGGTCGAGTCGGGGATGCATTGCTGCTGTTTGGGAAAGAATGGCTTGCCGGATTATTGCTTGTTCGCGGGGGACGGGCGGTGCCAGAATCCGTCCCATGTTCGAAGGCTTCGCATCCCTGCGCATCGCGCGCAACGGCGTCACGCTGAACGTGCGCCGCGCGGGCCAGGGAATGCCCTTGCTGCTGCTGCACGGACATCCGCAGACCCACGCGATGTGGCACCGGGTCGCGCCGCGGCTGGCGCAGCAGTTCGAAATCGTCCTCATGGACCTGCGCGGCTATGGCGACTCGGACCGTCCCGAAGCGGGCGTGGAGTCCGCGAACTACGCGAAACGCGAGATGGCGGCGGACGCGCTGGAGGTGATGCGCCAGCTGGGCCACGCGCGCTTCCAGGTGCTGGCGCACGACCGGGGCGCGCGCGTCGCGCACCGGCTGGCGCTGGACCATCCCGGCGCGGTCGAGCGGCTCCTGCTGCTGGACATCGCACCGACGCTCGCGATGTACCGCGCGACCGGCGAAGCCTTTGCCCGCGCCTACTGGCACTGGTTCTTCCTGATCCAGCCGCCACCGCTGCCCGAGGCGCTGATCGCTTCGGACCCGGTGCGCTACGTGCGCAGCGTCATGGGCGCGCGGCACGCGGGACTCGCCGCCTTCGCACCCGAGGCGCTGGCCGAGTACGAGCGCTGTGCCCGCATTCCCGGCACGGCCGAGGCGATCTGCGCCGACTACCGCGCCAGTGCCGGGATCGACCTGGCGCACGACCAGGCGGACCACGACGCGGGCCGCAGGCTCGCGCAGCCGCTGCGCGTGCTGTGGGGCCAGCACGGCGCCGTGGGCCGCTGCTTCGACGTGCCGGCGCTCTGGCGTGCGGCCGCCGACGATTTCACCGGCCGCAGACTGCCGTGCGGCCATTACATCGCGGAAGAGGCGCCCGCCCTTCTGCTGGACGAAGCCCTCTCATTTTTCAGGAGCAAACCTTGAGCAAGAAAAGAATCGCAGTCATCCCCGGCGACGGCATCGGCAAGGAAGTCATGCCCGAGGGCATGCGCGTGGTGGACGCCGCCGCCCGCAAGTTCGGCATCGACCTCACGTTCGACGAGTTCGACTTCTCCAGCTGGGACTACTACGAGAAGCACGGCAAGATGATGCCGGACGACTGGAAGGACCAGGTCGGCGGCCACGACGCGCTGTTCTTCGGCGCCGTGGGCTGGCCCGAGAAGATCCCCGACCACGTCTCCCTGTGGGGCTCGCTGCTGCTGTTCCGGCGCGAATTCGACCAGTACGTGAACCTGCGTCCCGCGCGCCTGATGCCCGGCATCATCGCGCCGGTGGTGCGCCGCGACGGCAGCCCGCGCCAGCCGGGCGAGATCGACATGTACATCGTGCGCGAGAACACCGAGGGCGAGTACTCCGCCGTCGGCGGCCGGATGTACCCCGGCACCGAGCGCGAGATCGTGATGCAGGAGACCATCATGTCCCGCGTGGGCGTCGACCGCGTGCTGAAGTTCGCCTATGAACTCGCCAATTCGCGGCCCAAGAAGCACCTGACCAGCGCCACCAAGTCGAACGGCATCGCGATCACCATGCCGTACTGGGACGAGCGCGTCGCGGAGATGGCCGCCAAGTACCCGGGCGTCAAGACCGACAAGTTCCACATCGACATCCTGACCGCGCACTTCGTGCAGCGGCCGGACTTCTTCGACGTGGTGGTGGCCAGCAACCTGTTCGGCGACATCCTGAGCGACCTCGGTCCCGCCTGCACCGGGACCATCGGCATCGCGCCCAGCGCCAACCTGAACCCGGACCGCAAGTTCCCCTCGCTGTTCGAGCCGGTGCACGGTTCCGCGCCGGACATCTACGGCAAGAACATCGCCAACCCGATCGGCCAGATCTGGTGCGGCGCGATGATGCTGGAATTCCTGGGCCACAAGGAAGCGCACGACGCGATCCTGAGGGCGATCGAGAAGGTGCTGGACCCGAAGTCCGGCGCCCCGCGCACGGGCGACATCGGCGGCAAGGCGAGCACCACCGACGTGGGCAAGGCGATCGCCGAGGCGCTGTAAGGCTTGTTGCTGCGCACCATGGCGCGGCGACGTTCCGGTTCCCTGCCGGCGGAGGCGCGCGGCGCGCCGTGCCCTCCGTCAATGAAGCTGCAGAATCGCCGCCCCCTGTTGTATTGCCGCAGGCCGTATTGACACCCCTCGCGGCGCTGTTTCTAATCGGGCGCCAGTGGCCGCGAGGCCGCCGACACTGTCTCCCCTTCCCGCAGCGCACCTCCGAAGCGTCCGCGGGAACGGGAGACAAATTTTTGAAGAGACAAACGTCCAAAACTCATTCCAGCACGAGGGGCCCCTGTGAACAAGACTGAACTGATCGAGCACATCGCCAAGCACGCCGACATTTCCAAGGCCGCGGCCACGCGCGCGCTGGAGTCGATGATCGGTGCGGTGAAGACCACGCTGAAGAAAGGCGGTTCGGTTTCGCTCGTCGGATTCGGTACGTTCGCGGTGGGCAAAAGGGCCGCGCGAAGCGGCCGAAATCCCCGGACCGGCGCACAGATTAAAATCAAGGCCGCCAAGGTGCCCAAGTTCCGACCCGGCAAGGCGCTCAAGGATGCGCTGAACTGAGTCGGCTTTCCCCGGTGGGGGTGCTTAGCTCAGCTGGTAGAGCGGCGCCCTTACAAGGCGTAGGTCGGCGGTTCGAACCCGTCAGCACCCACCAACCACTGAAAGGCGAACCGAGGTTCGCCTTTTTGTTTCCCAGACCGCGAGTCCCCAAGAACCATGTTCGATTTCGTCCGCAAGCACACGAAGGTCATGCAGTTCGTCCTGTTCCTGCTGATCGTTCCCTCCTTCGTGCTGTTCGGCCTCCAGGGCTACAACCGCATGCACGAGCGGGGCGAGACGGTGGCGAAGGTCGACGGCCACGAGATCACCCAGCAGGACTGGGACAACGCGCACAAGGCGGACGTCGACCGCATGCGCCAGCAGATGCCCGGCATCGACCCCAAGCTGCTCGACTCCCCGGAGGCGCGCTACGGCACCCTGGAGCGCCTCGTGCGCGAGCGCGTGCTGGTCGCCGCCGTGGAGCACTCCAACCTGCTGGTGGCCGACCAGCGCGTGGGCCGTGAACTGCAGAACAACGAGCTGATCGCCGCGCTGCGCGGCCCGGACGGCAAGCTGAACATGGAACGCTACCGCGACATCCTCGCGCAGCGCGGCATGTCGCCCGAGACGTTCGAGAACCAGGTGCGCAACG
Source organism: Ramlibacter sp. P4_H7 (assembly GCF_056400765.1). NCBI lineage: Bacteria > Pseudomonadati > Pseudomonadota > Betaproteobacteria > Burkholderiales > Comamonadaceae > Ramlibacter > Ramlibacter sp. P4_H7. The sequence continues at coordinate 5,519 of NZ_JBFUKP010000013.1, read as the reverse complement.
ACCTGGCGATGCGCCAGGTGCTGGCGGGCGTCACGCAGTCCGGCTTCGCGCCGCCGGCGCAGGCGGGCGTGGCCGTCAACAGCTACTTCGAGCGGCGCGAGGTGCAGGTCGCGCGCGTCAACGCGGCCGACTTCAAGTCGCGCGTGACCCCCACGGACGCCGAGCTCCAGGCCTTCTACAAGGACAACACCAAGCTGTTCCAGGCGGCCGAGCAGGCGACGATCGAATACGTGGTGCTCGACCTGGCGGCCGCCCAGAAGGGCGTCACGGTCAACGAAGCGGACCTCAAGACCTACTACGACCAGAACGCCTCGCGCATCGGCGGCCAGGAAGAGCGCCGCGCGAGCCACATCCTGGTGGCCGTGCCCAAGGGCGCGCCCGAGGCCGAGAAGGCGAAGGCGAAAGCCAAGGCGGAGGAACTGCTCGCGCAGGTGAAGAAGAATCCGGACAGCTTCGCCGAAGTGGCGAAGAAGAACTCGCAGGATCCGGGCTCCGCGGCGCAAGGCGGCGACCTCGACTTCTTCACCCGGGGCGCGATGACCAAGCCGTTCGAGGATGCGGTCTTCGGCATGAAGAACAAGGGCGAGATCGTCGGCCCCGTGGAGTCGGAATTCGGCTACCACGTGATCAAGCTCACCGACCTCAAGGTGCCCAAGCAGCGCACGTTCGAGGAAATGAAGCCCGAACTGGAGACGGAGCTGCGCAAGCAGCAGGCGCAGAAGAAGTACGCGGAATCCGCGGAAACCTTCACCAATACGGTCTACGAGCAGCCGGACTCCCTCAAGCCGGTCGCCGACAAGCTGAAGCTGGAGATCCGCACGGCCCAGGGCGTGATGCGCGCCCCGCTGCCCGGCGCCGCCGGTCCGCTGGCCAACGCCCGCTTCCTCGAAGCGCTGTTCGCGCCGGACGCGGTCGAGCGCAAGCGCAACACCGAGGCCGTCGAGGTCGGGCCCAACCAGATGGTGTCCGGGCGCATCGTGCAGTACGCGCCGGCGCGCGCGCGGCCGTTCGAGGAAGTGAAGGACCAGGTGCGCGAGCGCGTCGTCGCGGCGCGCGCGGCGGAACTCGCGCGCAAGGAAGGCGAGGCCAAGCTCGCGGCCTGGAAGGCCAATCCGGCCGCGGCCGAACTGCCGGCCGCGGTGGCGCTGTCACGCCAGGACCAGGGCAAGCAGCCGCGCCCCTTGATCGAGGCCGCGCTGCGGGCCGATCCCGCCAAGCTGCCCGCGCTGGTCGGTGTGGACCTCGGTGCCGAAGGCTATGCGGTGGTGCGCGTGAACAAGCTGCTGCCGCGCGACACGGTCGCCCCGCAACAGGCGCAGCAGGAACTGCAGCAGTACAACCGCGCCTGGGGCACGGCCGAGGCGATGGCGTACTACGACATGCTCAAGGGCCGCTTCAAGGTGCAGGTCAACGTGCCGCGTCCCACCGGCACGGCAACGCAGTAAGCCGGCGGGCGCACGGCCGCGGCGCGTCGCGGCAGGACGTGCCCGCTGCCCCGAACGCCATCCAGGGGCCACCCGGCGTAACCGTGCGCGCCGAGCGGGAGCTCGGAGAGCAAGCCGCGGCCAGGCTACGGGGTGCCAGGCTTGCCGGCATCCGTCGTCTTGCGGACGTCGGTCTGCAGCCTCGCGGCGGCCTCCGCGGTGTTCGTACGCACCGTGAAGAGGCAGCGTGCTTCCTGGCAGGCCAGCTTGATGTGGACGCCATCGGCCGCCCAACCGGCCCAAGCGGCGGAGCCTTCGTCACCCGCGTTCCTCGGTGTGCCGAATCGCGCCGAGATGGAGCGAACGACCGCCGATCGCTCGTGGGAGGCCACGTTGGGGAGCTTCAGCTCTTGCACCGTGCCGTCCTTGGCCAGGGTGACCATGAAAGGCTGGTTGGCCGCCCATGCAGGGCGCCCCTCCGTTCCGGGCAGGCGAACCGCCCCGAGCCTTGAACCATCCCGCGCGACCGCTGGGCGGCCGACCCAGCAGATCTGCGCGGCGGGTTCCTTCTTCGAAGGGCAGGCCGGTGGTTGCAGCTTCTCGCCCATCGGAACGCCGAGGACGGTCACTGCGAGGCACGGTGCGCACCAGCACGCCAGCGCGCTGCCGAGAAGGAAACCCGAGGATGGTGACATGCTGCCCCCTGCTACGAGCGCGGTTGGCCACGAAGATCCTTCCGTGCCAAAGCGCTACACGGTCATCGATCCCATCGTGTCGAGGAACCCGTGGCGCTGTCAAGTCGACAAGGGGCCGGCAGCTGGGCAGCACGAAGGGCGGCCCGACGGGTGTTCCCGCGAAGAACGCGACGCCGCCGTGCAAAAAAGCGAAAGGCCCCGAAGGGCCTTGTGCGTCCAGCACGCGCGTGCAGGTGGAAAACTGGGGTGGCTGATGGGACTCGAACCCACGACAACAGGAATCACAATCCTGGACTCTACCAACTGAGCTACAGCCACCGTGAGCCGGCGATTATAGCCGGGGCGGCGGGCGCGTCAGGGATTGACGAGCACCAGCTTGCCCATGACCCCGCGGGAACCCATGTGGGCATAGGCCTGCTTCAGCTCGGCCATCGGCATGGCGCGGTCGATGACCGGCTTGACCTTGCCCTGCGCGTACCACTGCGCCAGCTCCTGCATCATCGCCGCGTTGGCCTTGGGCTCGCGGCGGGAGTAGTCGCCCCAGAACACGCCGACGATGGACGCGCCCTTGAGCAGGGCGAGGTTCAGCGGCAGGCTGGGGATCGGGCCGGCGGCGAAGCCCACCACCAGGTAGCGGCCGCGCCAGGCGATGGAGCGGAATGCCGGTTCGGCGAAATCGCCGCCGACCGGATCGTAGATCACGTCCGGGCCCTTGCCGCCCGTGGCGGCCTTGACCGCCTCGCGGAACGCATTGGGCACGGCGTGCTGCGTGTAGTTGATGGTCGCATCCGCGCCGATCGACTTGCACAGCGCGCATTTCTCATCGGTGGAAGCCGCGGCGATCACGCGCGCGCCTGCCGCCTTCGCGATCTGGATCGCGGCGGTGCCCACGCCGCCGGCGGCGCCCAGCACCAGCACCGTTTCGCCGGCGCGCAGCTGCGCGCGATCGATCAGCGCGTGGTGGGAAGTGGCGTAGATCATGATGAAGGCCGCCGCGTCCACGAAGGGGAAGCCGGGGGGCAGCGGCATGCACAGCTGCGCCGGCGCGATGGCGTGGGTGCCGAAGCCGCCGGTGCCGGAGAGGCAGGCAACGGCCTGTCCCACCTTCAGGTGCGTGACGCCTTCACCGACCGCGGCGACTGTGCCCGCGTACTCGGACCCCGGCACGAAGGGCAGGGGCGGCTTGTGCTGGTACTTGTTCTGCACGATCAGCAGGTCGGGGAAGTTCAGGCTGGCCGCCTTGATCTCCACCAGCACTTCGCCCGCCTTGGGCTGCGGCGTCGGCAGTTCCTTCCATTGCAGCGCATCGACGCCGACGGGGTTCTCGCAAAGCCAGGCATGCATGGTGGGGGCGACTCCAGTTCGTGATGCGCGCATGATAGGCAAGTCGCGGCCGGACGCGATGTCCCTGCGGTGACGGACCCCTACAATCGCGACCAGAATGAAGATCCTGCTCTCCAACGACGACGGCTACCAGGCGCCCGGCATCGTCGCGCTGTACGAGGCGATCCGCGACCTCGGCGAGGTGGAGGTGGTCGCGCCGGAACACAACAACAGCGCGAAGTCGAACGCACTCACGCTGCATGCGCCGCTGTACGTGAACGAGGCGGCCAACGGTTTTCGCTACGTGAACGGCACGCCGGCGGACTGCGTGCACATCGCGCTGACGGGGCTGCTCGGCTACCGGCCCGACCTCGTGGTGAGCGGCATCAACAACGGCGCCAACATGGGCGACGACACGATCTATTCCGGCACCGTCGGTGCCGCGATGGAGGGCTACCTGTTCGGCGTTCCGGCGATCGCCTTCTCGCAGACCGAGAAGGGCTGGGCCCACCTGGACGCCGCCGCCCGCAAGGCGCGCGAGCTGGTGCAGTTCCTGACCGGGCCGCACCGCGCCGAGCCCGCGCACTGGCTGCTCAACGTCAACATCCCGAACAAGCCGTACGCGGAGCTGCAGTCCTTCAAGGTATGCCGCCTGGGACGCCGCCACGCGGCCGAGAAGGTGATCGCGCAGACCAGCCCGCACGGCCAGGTCATGTACTGGATCGGCGGCGCCGGCGCGGCCAAGGACGATGCCGAAGGCACCGACTTCCACGCCGCGCTGCAAGGCCATCCGACCATCACGCCGCTGAAGGTGGACCTGACGGACCACGACGTGCTGCGCTACTGGTCGCAGGCGGCCGCGCAGATCCCTGCCACCGGGGACGACGCATGACGCGGCGGCCCGGCTTCCCGGCGCGGCTGCCCGGCGCGCCCGCGCCGCAGCCTGCGCGCCAGGCCATGGCGCCCGCTGCGCCCACCCTGGTGCGTGCATCGCCCACCGGCGTCGGGCTCGACTCGCAGGCCGTGCGCGCACGCATGGTGCAGCGGCTCGCCGCGGACGGGATCGGCGATGCACGCGTACTCTCGGCGATGAACGCCGTGGAGCGGCATCGCTTCGTCGACAGCGCGCTGGTGAACCAGGCCTACGAAGACACCAGCCTGCCGATCGGCCTGGGGCAGACGATCTCCAAGCCCAGCGTGGTGGCGCGCATGATCGAATTGCTGCTGGCCGGCCGCACCTTGCCGAACGGGCGCCTGGGCCGCGTGCTGGAAGTCGGCACGGGCTGCGGCTACCAGGCCGCCGTGCTGAGCCAGGTGGCAACGGAGGTCTACAGCATCGAACGCCTGCGGGGCCTGCACGACCGCGCCCGCGAGAACCTGCGCGCCTTTCGCCTTGCCAACGTGCACCTGCTGTTCGGCGACGGCATGGCGGGATTCGCCAAGGGCGCCCCCTATGCGGGCATCATTGCAGCGGCGGGCGGCGAATCCGTGCCGGCCGCATGGACGGACCAGCTGGGAGAAGGCGGACGCATCGTCGCGCCCATGCAGATGCCCCAGGGGCAGCAAGCCCTGGTCATCATCGAAAAAATCGCGGGACGCCTGAAGCAGACGGTCCTTGAGACCGTTCACTTTGTCCCCCTAAAATCAGGCATCGCATGAGGATCAACACCAAACAATCGCGCGCTCTCGCGCACAAGTGGCTCGGCATCGCGCTGGCATGCGCGCTGCTGGCCGCCTGCGCCGCGCCGCGCCGCGCGCCCGCCCCGGTCGAGGACCGCAACGCCGCTCGCCAGACCGCTCCGTCGACGCCCGTCGATCCCGCGCGCGCTCCCGCCACCACCTTGCCGGGCGTCGAGAACGCCGGCAAGCCCGGCTACTACACGGTGCGTCCCGGCGACACGCTGATCCGCATCTCCCTGGAGACCGGGCAGAACTGGCGCGACATCGCCCGCTGGAACAACCTGGACAACCCGAACGTGATCGAGGTGGGCCAGGTGCTGCGTGTGATCGCGCCGCTCACGCCGGGCGCGCCGCCGCCGGCAACGACGGCCGCGGCCGTGCCGGTGGCGCCCGCGAC